>DOUV01000574.1 GCA_003520455.1 Chloroflexota bacterium
CCCGCCACCGCCGCCGGCGCCGCCTCCTCCCTATAGTTGTGCCATCCAGCCGATCCTTGGTTTTGGACGCGTCTGGACGGACAATCCGAACGTTCGAGCCGCCCTCGGTTGCCCAACCACCCCGGAGCGTGGTCTGACCCTGACTGCGCAGCGCTTCCAGAATGGTTGGCTCTGGTACAACCAGACGCTCGGACGGTGGGAGTTGCTCAATTCCAGCTCGCACAGGTGGGCGCTCTATTACGATGAGGGAAGTGCCCGCGCGGCGGCCGGCCAACTTGGCGCTGCTCTTACCGGCCCGTTTGTGGTCACCGGTACCTATCAGCTCTACGACGGTGGGGGAATGATCTGGACACCGGCGACAGGAGTGATCGTCTTCTTCAACAACGGGACCTGGGCCGGCTTCTGATACTCTTTCAACCGGGAAGAGGCGACCTCTCGTGAGGTCGCCTCTTTTGTGGTGTTTGGGCGATGCGGGTACTGGTTGGCGAAGGGCGGGGTGGGTGATACCCGGTCAGTCGCGGGTGCGGCCCATGGAGCCGGACCTCGGGATACTGTACGAAAGGACAGGTCGGGTGCTCCATCCGTGCAGTTGACAAGCGGCCGGGCGGTTGATATAGTGTTGTTGATAGGAATGATTCTTACTCGCAACAACGGGCGATGACCACCGGCGTCCGTTGTTCTGTGGGGATGGCGTAACCCACTTTCTGTAAAAGTGGCGTGTNNGTAGGCGCCACTTTTACAGAAATATGAAGATCCTGTTGGCGAAGTCGCTTCCAAGGAGGACGAAGGGCTTGTAGTGCGCGCTTCAGCGCGCTGAAGCGCGCACTACAAACCAGCGCCGGCGACTTGTACCAATTCACCAACAGGATCATATGAACACATCATCTCTGTGGGGAACGACTGGCCGGATGAGATGACATCCAATCCATCGCACCCGGATGAGGAGCGCCTGGCGGCGAGGGGCTACCGGTGGACGGCCCAGCGAGCGGCCGTGTTGGAGGTGCTCCGCGCTGAGCCCGAGCAGCACCCGGATGCTCACGCGATCTACCAGGCGGTGCGGAGACTCTTGCCACAGGTGAGCCTGGGGACGATCTATCGGACCTTAAGTGTGCTCAGGGAGGCAGGTCTGATCCGCGAGCTCGAGTACGGGAGCGAGATCAGCCGTTATGAGGTCGTCGAGACGCCGCACTACAATATCATCTGTATGGAGTGCGGTCGGATTGGCAACATCCACCTCGCGCCTTTCGCCGATCTGAGTAACCGCGTTGCTGCTCATACCCCCTTTGAAGTCCTGGGCCACCGACTCGAGTTCTACGGTCGCTGCCCGGAGTGCCAACCGCGTGATACCGACCATCAGGTCGGTTGAGATCATGTCCGGCGCCAGGTTCGTGAGGGTGTCCCTTCTTGCAGGCTGGAGGGGATATTGGGAAGGCCGCCACCGATTAGAGGCGTAATTCTTGCTGGTTACCTGTCTGGGCTGGCTCGTCGAGCCGGCATATCGTATCCATCGGCAGACCGCATCCGGTTGGGAAGCGGTCCCGGCACTCTCAAGAGGAAAGGAAGGTGCACCTATGGCGTATGAACTTCCACCGCTCCCGTACGGCTATGACGCGCTTGAGCCGTACATCGACGCGCGCACGATGGAGATCCACCACGATCGCCACCATGCCGGCTATGTCAACAACGTCAACAAGGCCTTAGAGGGACATCCCCAACTCGCCAACATGAGCATCGAGGATTTGATGCGCAACATCAATCAGGTGCCGGAAAACATCCGCACCGCGGTGCGCAACAATGGCGGGGGCCATGCCAACCACAGTCTCTTCTGGGTGGTCATGTCGCCGAATGGCGGCGGACAGCCCACCGGGGCTCTGGCCGATGCCATCAGCTCAGCCTTTGGAAGCTTTGATGCGTTCAAAGAGAAGATGACCGCGGCGGGTACGGGGCGCTTCGGTTCCGGGTGGGCCTGGTTGGTGGTGAAGCGGGATGGGAGCCTGGACATCATCTCGACGGCCAATCAGGACAGCCCCCTCATGGAGGGCCTGACGCCAATTCTGGGCGTCGATGTGTGGGAGCACGCCTACTACCTGAAGTACCAGAACAAGCGCGGCGACTACCTCAACAACTGGTGGAATGTCGTCAACTGGCCTGAGGTGGCCCGGCGCTACGAGCAGGCCCGCCGCTAAAAGCGGGATGATGGGTTCATAATTCTGTAAAAGTGGCGCGTAGGCGCCACTTTTACAGAAAGTGAGTTACGCCATCCCTAAGCGGTACCCCTCCCAGGGTCGCCAGAGGTCCCACTCATTTCCGGGTGGGACTTTTCTCTTCGAGTCTTTTCCAGGCCTGATGCGGCGGTTCGTGTTGTCGCAGAGGGAGAGGTAGCCCGCCATCAAGGAGCGCTCAGGACCCCTTGCTGCCAGTCAACGGCAAGTGGGGCCGAGTCGGTGAGACTCGGCCCCGCGTCTGGAGCAGCTTATGGATAGGGAGTGCCGGTGGCCGCGGGCGGTGGTGTATTGGTGGCCGCGGGCGGCGGTGTGTTCGTCGCCGCGGGTGGTGGGGTATTGGTGGCCGCAGGCGGTGGTGTGTTCGTTGCCGCGGGCGGTGGCGTATCGGTCGCCGCGGGTGGTGGGGTGCTGGTCGCCGGCGGCGGGTAGGCGCCGGTCGTCGCTGTAGGCGCCGGTGGGGTGTTGGTCGCCGTCGGAGGGACCGGTACAGCAGTCGGCGTACTGGTCGCCGGCGGTGGGTAGGCGCCCGTCGTCGGGGTCACAATCGGTGTGCTCGTCGCGGGTGGCGGAGACACCGGTGTGCTGGTAGCTGTGCTCGTCGGGCCCGAGGGTGTGGCTGTTGACGGCACGGACGTGGCCGTCGGCACCGTCGGGCAACTGGCCAGCGGAATCCGCAGTTTCTGGCCGGCGTAGATGATGTAGGGTGGACGGATGCCATTGGCACGGGCAATCGCATAAGGACTGACACCGTAGATACGGCCGATGCTCGAGAGGGATTCACCCCGCCGCACGGTGTGGATGCAGGCACCGCTGGGCGGTGGTGGCGGTGATGGTGGCGTTCCGGAGGGGATGAGGAGTCGCTGACCGACGTAGATGAGGTTCGGATTCGGGATCCGATTTGCCGCGACGATAGCAGCGACGGTTGTCCCGAAGCGCCGCGCGATTGCGGACAGCGTGTCGCCGCGCCGGACGATGTAGATGAAGGGTTGGTGGGCCGAGCCCACCGGGATCCGGAGCACCTGCCCGACGTAGATCAGGTTCGGGTTGACGATGTTGTTGGCCTGCACCAGCGCCGCGACGGTCGTGCCGAAGCGCGCCGCAATGCGCGACAGGTTGTCGCCGGCCACCACTGTATAGGTGCCCGTCGTTGGCGGTCGCGGGGTGGCAGGCGCAGGTGTGGCGGGTGACGGCGTGACGGGCGGCAGCGTCCCTGGGGCAGGAATGACCAGCACCTGGCCGACGTAGATCAGGTTGGGGTTGGCCAGGTTATTGGCGGCGGCCAGCACCGGCCAGCTCGTCCCGTACTTGAGGGCGATGCGGTAGAGGTTCTCGCCCGGCTGGACGACGTGGGTGGTCCCTCCTCCCTGGGCCTGCGCGGGCGAACTCAACGCGAAGGCGGGCAGGGCGAGAGCCGCGATAAGAACCGTGAGAAGAATCCATTTGAAGCGCATGGCATAGACTCCCTGACTGAGACAGATTCATGGTGCTTGCTTATCATCATAGCGATTTTTGCAGAATGCACAACTTGCTCCTAACGAAATTCGAACGACACTGCAACACTCGGGTTGCGCGCGCTCTGACCCCCTCTCCAACGTGGAGAGGGGGCGGCGAGGC
>DOUV01000261.1 GCA_003520455.1 Chloroflexota bacterium
CACCACCACATCGTGAGCGGCCGGCTCTCGCCGATCATCGACACCGACGAGCCGCCGACGGCGCACGGCCGGCTGCATCGGCTGACGCGGCGGGCGGCGAAGGGGCTGGTTTGAAGGCATTCAGCTGAGCGATGGGCGTACTTTTCCAGCCCGAGCTGGCGATTCGCTTGCCAGGTACCCAGCCTGAAAGGTGAGCCCGGAACTTGCATCGAGGAACACTCAGGCTTGGCGCTGCTCTCAAGTTCTGTCGTGAGTGGACGTTTTGAGGTGATGTTGAAGGTGTCAAGAGCGTGAGGATGAATGAGGCCACGTGCGGTAAGCTGTCAGGAACGGCGACCAGCGCAACATGCCAGGATACTGCGTTCCCCTCCCGTTCCGGATTCTGAGCTGGCCTACCTCCCCCACTCTCTTGCTGATGGACTTCAACGGGGTGGCGCTCCTGAAAGTCCTTCATCCCCACCGGCGATACCACTATGATCCGATTTCTTGCTGCTCAAGTTTAGTCTCACTTTACTATAAAAGTCAGCGATAGATTCTGATTCGATCGACATCGCGGTTAGACTTTGACCTGCAGGATCATCTCGATCTCGATCGGGATGTTGCCGGGCAACTCGTTGGTCCCAATCGCCGAGCGGGCGTGTTGGCCTCGCTCACGGAAGATCGCTTCGAGAAGATCCGAAGCACCGTTGACGACCTCGGGCTGGCGGTTAAAGTCCGGGGCGCTCGCGACGATGCCCAAGAGCTTCACGACACGCTCGACGCGGTCGAGGTTCCCCAGTTCAGCCTTGACGACGCTGAGGAGGTTGAGCATGGTCAAACGAGCTGCCTGGTAGCCCTCCTCGACCGTCAAGTCGCTCCCGAGTTTCCCCCGGTACTTGAAGACGCCATCCTCCCAAGGGCCGTTGCCGCTCGTGAAGAGCAGGTTGCCCACCACGACCAATGGCACGTACGATGCGATCGGCTCAGGAGGTTCGGGGAGTTCGATCCGTAGCTCCTTCAGACGATCCTCGATACTCATGTGTGTTTGTTCCCCTCCTCCGTGCGACCGCCGGAGGCGACCGCGTGATACCTGCTGAATCGTTGACGCTTGCGTTGGACCAGTTCTCAGCCGGAATCCGACCTGGTTTGTGGGTCGTACCGGTGGAGCATGTTCCTGAGCACTCTTGCCTCAGGGACGCCGTGGAGATCCGCTGGAGCCGCTGACCGATGCGGCTACGCCTTCCCGGTGCCCGGTTCAAAGGTTTCTGGCTGCCGGTTCGACACCGCCCGCCGCCACAAAGTGGCCCTCCTCGACCTCCACGAGCTCTGCCGCCCCGTCGCGCCAGCCAGGCGGCGGATCCCAGGCCCTTCGTGCGCTCTGCTGCGGCGTCCCGCCGCTCGTAAGGCGGCGAGGGAGGAGGATTGAGGCGATCAGTGCCTGTGTGTATGGGTGCAGCGGGTTGCGGTGGACCTTCGAGCTTGGCCCTAGCTCCAAAGCCTTGCCCGCGTACATAACGAGCGTCCGGTCGCAGATGAAGTCTACCAGCCCGAGGTCATGGCTGATGAAAAGGTAGGTGAGCCCCAGTTCCCGTTGCAGTCCAACCAGGAGATCGATCACCTGCGCCTGCACAGAGACGTCCAGGGCCGAGGTCGGCTCGTCCAAGATAAGCAGGGTCGGTTGCAACGCCAGGGCCCGGGCGATCGCGACTCGTTGGCGCTCACCGCCGCTGAGGGCGTTCGGGTAGCGCGCCAGGTAGCTCGTGTCGAGGCCGACGAGCGTGAGCAGGTGGGCGGCCTGTTCCCGGTGCGTGTTCCGGTGGCCAAGCCGGTGGAGCGCGAGCGGGTGCGAGATGATGGTCTCGACCGTATGCCGCGGGTTCAGCGACGAGTAGGGATTCTGAAAGACAATCTGGACCTTGCGGCTCAGCGCGCGGCGATCGGAGCGCCTCAACGCGGCGAGATTGTTGCCCTCGAAGCGAATCTCTCCCGCCGTCGGCGCGAGGAGACCGACCAGCAGTCGCGCCAGGGTGGACTTGCCGGAGCCGGATTCGCCCACGACGCCGAACGTTTCGCCCTGGTAGATGTGAAAAGAGACATCGTCGACCGCCGCAAATTCACCGAAGCGGCGAACCAGGTTGCGGACGACGACCAATGATTTAGAAGACATCGCCAGTCGTGCCATAAGAAGAGTTCGATGCGCCTGCAGGATGACACAGGCGTGGGCCCCTATCGTTCAGTGCCTGCACCTCACCCGACCTGGGCATCTCAATCGGATTGCGCTGCGCTCGGGGCCCCTTCCTGTCGCTCCGGGTCTGGGATGGCATCCAGCAGACGCCGCGTGTATGGATGAGAAGGTGCCTGGAGGATCGCCGCCACCTCGCCACGCTCGACGATGCGGCCGTGCCGCATGACGCAGACCTCATCGCAGAGGTAGGCAACGACCCCGAAATTGTGGGTGATGAAGAGCATCGCGAGTTGTCGCGACCGGCGCAGCTCGTCGAAGAGCGCGAGAATCTCGATCTGCGTCGTGACATCCAAGGCAGTCGTCGGCTCGTCGGCGATGAGGAGATCCGGATCCGAGGCCAGCGCCATCGCGATCACCACCCGCTGGCGCATTCCACCGCTCAGCTCGTGCGGATAGGC
>DOUV01001026.1 GCA_003520455.1 Chloroflexota bacterium
GTCGAGGCCGCCTGGCGCGTAAGCGCCGCCGCCGACGTCGCTGATGGCGATGACGCGGGCCCCGAGGTCCTCGAGGTAGAGTGCCGCGTTGGAACCCACCCGGCCGAAGCCCTGGACAGCCACCGTGGCCCCTTCCAGGGTGCGGCCGAGCATCTCGATGGCGCGGCGGATCACGAAGGTCAGCCCCAGGCCAATGGATCCCACTTCGCCGCGGGTGCCGCCGATCAGCACGGGTTTGCCGGTGGCGATCGCGGCCACCGAGTGCCCGCGCGCCATACTGATTGTATCCATCGCCCAGGCCATCGTCTGCTCATCCGTGTTGAGATCGGGCGCAACGATGTCGGCCTCCGGTCCGAGCAAGGGCGAGATGTCGGTGATGTAGCGGCGAGTGAGCCGCTCCAGCTCGCGGGGGGTGAGCCGGAACGGGTTGACGGCGACCCCCCCCGCCGCGCCACCAAACGGAATATTCACCACGGAAGCCTTCCACGTGTTCCACATCGCCATCGCCCGCATCTCATCAAGGTTCACACCCGGATGATAGCGGATGCCACCGTGCGTGGGGCCAGGTACCGTATTGTGATGGACGCGGTAGCCCTCGAAGACCTGAACGCTGCCATCATCCATGCGCAGCGGGAAGCTCACGATCAGCGCCCGCTTCGCCTTGCGGGTAAAATCGATGATCCCGCGCTTCAGCTTGAGGTAGGGGAGCGCTGCCTCGAACTGCTCGATGGCAACATCGTAGGGATTCGGCCCGACCGAGAAGGCTCCGGTTACCTGGTCGGCGAGTGCTACGTGGAGAGTCGCCTCACTTGAAGGCGCCGCCAACACCGGCGGGCGCATCTTCAAAAGCTCGGAAGGGGTGTCTTTCTTCGTCATACGTGCCTCTGTGAAATGCGGGATGATGAGGGTCGAATCTCTCGTTCATCCTTCCGCGTTCGGCGTTCGTTAGATCAGGGGTAGATTCCACGGAGCTCAGAAGCCCGGGCGACCCGGCTGATGGCCAGCATCTGGGCCGCGGTGCGCAGAGAGACTTCCTTCTCCTCAGCGGTCTCCCAGACCTGGTTGAGGGCTGAGAGGATGATCTCGCGCAGCTTCTGGGTGACCTCCTCATCGGTCCAGAAGAAACTCTGAAGGTCCTGAACCCACTCGAAGTAGCTCACTGTCACGCCGCCGGCGTTGGCGACGATATCGGGGAGCACGGTGATACCCCGCTCTTCGAAGATGTCGTCGGCTTCGGGCGTCACCGGCATATTCGCCGCCTCCACCACCAGGCAGGCCCGGATTCGGTCGGCGTTGGCCGCCGTGATGACCCCCTCGACCGCCGCCGGCACAAGGATATCGCAGGGCAATTCCAGCAGCTCGGCGTTGGTGATGGTCTCGGCCTCGCCGTAGCCAACGACGCTGCCGCTCTCCCGCTTGTGGCGCCGGACGGCACGCACATCGAAGCCGTCCGGATTGTAGATACCACCCCTGGAATCGCTGATGCCGATCACGTGGATGCCCAGAACATGCTGCAGCATGTAGGCCACCGTCTGGCCGACCTTGCCATACCCCTGGATCACGACATGCGCACCGCGCAAATCGAGACGAATCCGCTCGGCGGCCTCTCGCAGGGCGAAGACGGCACCCCTCCCCGTCGCGCGGCGCCGCCCCTCGGAGCCGCCGATCGCCGTCGGCTTGCCTGTAACAACCGCCGGCACGGAGTAGCCTTTCATCATCGAGTAGGTGTCCATGATCCAGGCCATCGTCTGGTCGTCGGTATTGATGTCGGGTGCGGGAACGTCGGTCTCGGGGCCGAGGAGCAGGCTGATCTCGCTGGTGTAGCGGCGCGTGATTCGCTCCAGCTCCCCTTGGGAGAGCCGCGCGGGATCGCAGTCCACGCCGCCCTTCGCACCGCCGAAGGGAATGTCAACCACGGCGGTCTTCCAGGTCATCTGCATTGCCAGAGCTTTGATCTCGTCGAGGGTGAGAGCGGGGTGGTAGCGGATCCCGCCCTTGGCGGGTCCGCGGGTGATGCTATGGTGAACGCGGTAGCCGGTAAAGATGCGGATGTTCCCGTCGTCCATCTTGATGGGGAAGTGCACCGTGAGAATCCGCTGGGGCTCACGGAGCTTGTCGGCATATCCTGGGGCGATGACCAGATGAGCCACCGCCCGATCGAATTGTTCCTGGATCATTCTCCAGAGATCGGGCCGCTCGACAGTGGTCACGACGATCTCCTCCTTGAGAGCGAACGGCTGTGTTCACGGATATTCTACAACAGCCAGGCCGGCGACCGCAAGCTGTTGGAAACGCTGTCGGCGCCACAACGTTTCGACTGCGGTCGATCGAGGCGGGCGGCCGGCGAGAGGTGAGTCGGGGGCTGGCTGGCGGCGCTTCACTCGTGGCTGCTATCGCCCACCGTGAACACGGCGGCGCCGGCAGCGAATCCAGCCCTCAGCCCCTTCTCCTCAACCCGGCAGGGCGCGGCGGCCCCGGCGCGCTGCCGGTCACAATCGTGGGGCAGCGCCTGGGCCGGTTTATCGAAGGAGCGGCGCACCTCTCTTGACAAAAGGGCCTCGCGTTCAATATACTGGAAACGATTTCAAAATCGGGCTCGTTCTTCACACTTCTGTCCGACACCTCAGCCGACCACCTGGCGCATCTATCCAGTCGCTCCACTTCGCAAGGAAGGGAGGTGATCCGCGACGACCCAATACTCCTGGTACCGCCCGCTCTACGTCTTCCGAAAGTCTAAAGTCTGCTGTTGCCAAGAAAGGGAAACCCTATGTTTCGCTCTCAAGTGCGCCTTTTCTCCCTCACGCTGCTCGTCCTGATCGCCCTCGCCCTGGCGGCCTGTGGCGGTGC
>DOUV01000125.1 GCA_003520455.1 Chloroflexota bacterium
CTGGCTTCAGGCACCTGCGGCGCCGCACGGGCTGCAACTCACCGAGCCGCGGCCCAGCCTGCCGGCGGTCGGCCGGGCGGGTACCGTGGTCACCCATGGTGTGACCCTCCGGAACACCGGAACGACCACAGATACCTTCGCTTTGGATCTCGTTGGGGCCCGCTGGGCAACCACGCTCGCTCTGACGGATAGCACACCCATCACCGGTGCCCGGCTCACAGCGGGTCCATGTACGGCTGCTGAGCTCGAAATTGCTGTCGCAATCCCCGAGGCCACCGGCTGGCAGACCAGTGACGTCGTCACCCTGACCGTGCAGAGTAGCACCACTCCCACCCTCACCGCTTCGGTGAGCGCGACGAGCAAGACGCCGGCGCCGGTCCTCTTCGTGAATGACGAGCGTTTTTACCACCACGAGCAAGATTTCCGGGCGGCTTTCAACAGTTTCTCCTTACCTTTTGACACCTGGGAGGGCGACGGCGACCGCACGCCAAAGCTTTCAACGCTCGACATGTACCCGATCATTATCTGGACCACCGGCTACGACTGGGTTGCACCGCTCACGACTGCTGATGAAGCCGCGCTTGGTCGCTATCTCAGCAGCGGTGGGCGTCTGGCACTCTTCAGCCCCGACTTTCTGTACCCGCACGGCCTGACCAATTTTGCCCGTGACTACCTGGGGGTGGCGCGCTATTGGGAGGCGCTGACGACGACTGTGATGCTCCCGGCGCCGGGGAGTCCGCTAGGTGAGGATTTGGGGCCGTGGACGCTCGACTTTCCCTACCTCAACTGGAGTGATGGATTGGAACCGGCGGCGTGGGCGCAGGCGGCCTTCATCGGCGAGCATCGGCGCCCGGTCGCTGTGCTCCACAATGGGAACCTCTATCGCACCGCCTTTTTCGCCGTCCCGTTCGAGGCCCTTCCACCCGAGGCACGCAATAATCTCCTGCCAAGGTTGCTCCAGTGGCTGAGTCCTTTGAGCTCAAGCCGGCTGGAGCGCCCGGCCCGTACCGTCCGGAGCGGTGGCGAGGTGCCGATCACACTGACGATCCGTTGTGACCTGCCCTCATCCCAGCCACTGATTCGCGCCTGGATCGATCTACCGCCGGCACTCTCACTGGTGCCAAACTCGCTCCGGGGTGGGGCGCTCTACGACCCCGACCAACGCCGTATCACCTGGCGCGGTAGGATTCCCCCCGGTGGCTGGCACCAACTCCAGGCGCGACTGCATGTTGGCGGCGGGACCACTCCCGGTACGTGGGTCCCGCTGCGCGCTCAACTCGACGACGGGACGCACCTGGTCATCAACCTGGAAGCTCCGCTTCGCGTGGATAGCCCCGACCTCAGCGCCGCCGTCAAACGCTCGAGTGCCGAGGAGGCCGCACCGGGTCAAACGGTCACCTTCGCCATCAGTACGACCAACCGCGGTGTGGCGCCGGCCGTGGCGCGGCTGACGGACACTCTGCCGGTGGGCCTGGCCCTGGTTTCCGGTTCCATCAGTGCCAGTTGGGGGGACCTGGTCGTCACGCTGCCCCACACCCTGACCTGGCAGGGCATTCTGGCGCCGGCGGAAGGGCTGAACCTGACCTATCGTGCTGCTATCACTATGACCCGTCCCGGCGCCCGCCTGACCAACCTGGCCCGCCTGGACGATGGCCTGGGCGAGCAGCGCGACCTGGCGACGGAAATCGTGGTCCCAGCGCACCTTTGGTTGCCGCTACTCCATCAGCCCAACGAGATTACCTCGACGTCCGCCGACTCGAGCAGGCGGCCATAATCGGAGCGGCCGCACTCCTGCTGGAAGCACGGCCGCCGAGCGACACAGATTCAAAGTGTTACGGTCCCAGGTTCGCTCGGAAGCTCCGAACCAACTCAGCCCACTCACGAAGGCGATCGGCCAGAGGTGTACTAGCAATGTCGATTGTCACTGGTACCTTCAGTTGCAACGGCACTGTCGTACGCACGGGGACCCGTCGATTGAGTGTCACCGGCACCTCCAGATCGATCGGCACCGAGGTCTGGATTGGGAGGGTAAGGGTGGTCTGTCCGAACAATCCCAAATCAACCGGCAGCCGCACAGTTGTGTCGATCGGGATGTCGGTCTTGATTGGTACCTGAAAGGTCTCGTTGAGGGCAATCTCGGCCTGAATCGGGATTGTCTCGCTGATGGGGACAGTGAAATCGAGCTTCTCGGTGGCCGTCGCTTCCAGTTGGAGCGCCACTGCGTCCAAGGTCGTTCCGGTGGCGACCGCGATCCGCGAGAGTCCCGCTTGCAGACGCAGGATACGGCTCAAGAGAAAGATGTTGAGGAGGAGTGAGATGAGGACCAGGGCCGTCAGCAGGGGAATGAACATTCGGCGTAGCATCGGAATCTCCTTAGACAGCGCACGTGCACCAGATTATACGGGCCTTTCCCAGAGCCGTGAATCCCGATTCCCCAGCTGTTGTCAGGCCCGGCTTTCGGAGACAACCTGGCGTCCTGCACGTCGGTCAACACTGTAATCCCAGCCCGTGGCCTGCGCCCGATCGACGCCCGAGAAATTGGTGCCAGACGGCCGCGTGGGACTCTTGGTTGAGTTTCTCCTTCAGTTTGGGGCAAACTCTTGTCAGCCCTTCTGCAACCTGCTATACTTCCGGTATCTTGTGCTATTCGTGGTCACTTTTAGTCATAAAAAGATGTTTGAGAATCGGTCAACATCATCCGGCCCCACCAATCGATCTGGCTTTTCATCCCACTGCAGGCACAGGGCGCCACTACGCGCCCACGGACTCTCGCGATGATCCCTCCCCGCCGGCAGAGCGGGCCCGACTGCTCCGCCCGCGCGTGAGGCTACACGGAAGCAAGCATGGACCACAAGTGGATCGTCTGGTATCGCCGGTTTGCTGTAATCAGCGTGAGTCTCTGGCTCCTGGCCGCTGCTTTGGTGTGGTGGTGGACCGGCACCGACGCTGTCGCCGGCGAGCCTCGACCCAACGCGGCTTTCCAGCCGCCAATGTCGGCGGGCCAGGCAACCGCCGCCCCCGCCGCACCCATAGATGGCAGCCAGGATGCATTGAGCGAAGTGACCCCGGCAATTGCCAGCAGTGCAACATCCGCTCCAGTCGCTACGACTCCCCCCGAGGAGCCGATGGCCACGGCCACACCCGCGCCAACCGTCGGTCCCGTAGTCTACACAGTCCAGCGCGGTGATACGCTCTACGGCATTGCCCGCCGCTTCAATGTGAGCGTGGACGCCCTGCTGCAGGCCAACGCCATCTACAATCCCAACCTGCTCTACACTGGCCAACAAGTGATCGTGCCTGGCTATGCGCCTCCCACGCCCACACCGCTGCCGACCGACACCCCGACGCCTGGACCGAGCCCGACGCCCGAACCGACCTCGACACCCGAACCACCCCCCACCCCGTTGCCGCCTGGATTGCTCCCGCCGCTGGCCACCCCCACGGCGCTCACTGCGGCGCCGCAGGCTGCCTGGCCATTCGGGCCGCACCGCGAGGGCACTTCGCTGCCGCTTCCGCCCAA
>DOUV01000617.1:0-132 GCA_003520455.1 Chloroflexota bacterium
TCCAGCCCACCTGATACCGCGCGACATCCTTGCTGCTGCTGACCGTCCAGGTCAGGGTCAGCGTGGGCGAAATCTCGCGGATAGTGTCGCCGGGCGTAATCACAGTCTGCGCCTGGAGGACTGCGTATTCCG
>DOUV01000617.1:275-15011 GCA_003520455.1 Chloroflexota bacterium
TGCCCCCTGTTCACTGCTCACTGATAACTGTTCACTGTTCACTGATAACTGTTCACTGCTCACCGCCAACTCCACCGCCGCCGGCGCCACCACGTCCACGGTGACGTCGCGCTGGACCGCCGTCTGCCATCCGGCCCGATCGGTGGCGGTCACGTAAACGGTGTAGGCCAGGTTGTCCGGCGGGGCAGCCTGGCCGGTCTCCCAGGTGTAGGTCCAGGCGTTGCCCTCCACAGTGGCACGGCCGGTGACGCTCTCCAGACCATCGCTGATGGTGACGTCGATGTAGTTCAGGGTGGTATCGGTGATGCTGCCGGTGAGCAGGATTTCGCCGGTCAGGGCGGCGTGGGTGCTGGTCAGCACGTCGCCGGTGATGGTGAGTTGCGGCGGCGTGGCGTCCACGGTGATGGTCTGGGTGTAGCTGGCCGTGCCGGTTAGCCAGCCGGTGGCGGTGATGTCCAGCAGGTACTCCCCTTCGCCGGGGGGCGTCCAGCCGAAGCTGAAGAGGGTGGTGGTGATGGTATCGGCGGACCAGGTTTCGCTGTAGATGGGCGCGCTGTCGATGCTGGCGGTCAGCGATTGCAGATACTCTGTCGACTGGACCGAGCCGGTCAGGGTGAGCGGGTCGGTGGTGCGCAGGATGGAATCCGGTTCATCCACCAGGGAAATAGCAACGGCCGGGGTAGACTGAGCCAGGCCGAGCAGGCGCAGTGAGTTGGTCTCGGTGATCGACTTGGTGACGCAGTGGCCGAAGGTGTCGCAGGCGGTGACGCTTTCGGTGGCCGGGCGCAGGTCAGAGTAGGCCACCCGGACACCGTCCTCCCTGGCGGCGACGTAGGCGTAGTTGCCGGCGCCGGCCACGGCCGAGTACTTCATATCCAGGTGGTAGTCCCTGATGCGGGAGGGGGAGCGGGGGTTGACGATATCGATCAGCCAGACGCCGCCGTAACTGTCAACCATATAGGCGTAGGTTCCACTCAGTGATACCCCCGCCATATGGATATTGGGCGGATTAAAGTGGCCCACCTTGACCGGATTGCTCTTGTTGCTGATATCCAGCACGACCAGGCCCTCCCAGGACTTGGCCAGGTAGGCGTAGTTGCCGGAGATGGCCACGTCGTTGACCGCGTAGGGTACGCGCCATGAGGTGATGGGGCCGGTATACTGGCTCAGGACGCGCGGCTGGTTCGGCGTGCTGACGTCCAGAATAATCAGGCCGTTGAACTGAGCCGTCACGTAGGCGTAGTTGCCGACGACGACGACTTTCTCTGGCCCGGAGCCGGAGCCCGGGTTCGGCATATCAACTTCATCGGCCGGCATGTTGAGAACATCAACCGGCGTTTTCCAGTTGCCGTCGATGTAGCCGTCGCCCAACTGGCCGTTGCTTCGATAACCCCAGCATTTAACGCCCGTGGTGGTGGCGGCGCAACTATGCTGGTAGCCGCCGCCGAAATGGGTGACGCGCTCCCCCCAGCCATCAGCCCAGGGTGAGCCGACCACATCAACCGGGACTGAGCTATCATTCCTGGTGCCGTCGCCCAATTGCCCCAGCCAGTTATCACCCCAACATCTGAACCAGCCGTTGATGCTGTATTTGGCGCAGGTATGGTCTATGCCAGCCTCAATAGCTTCAACATTTGAACCATTGGTAACATTGACCGGGGTCAGGCTCGAACTGGTGCTGCCATTCCCCAACCGCCCGTCGCCGCCGGATCCCCAGCATTGAGCCTGCTCCGATTTGATAGCGCAGGTGTGATACGCGCCGGCAGCGATGTCTGTCATACCGTAGCCATTGGTGACATTCACCGGGGTAGAGCGGTTGGTAGTGGTACCGTCGCCCAATTGGCCGCTACTGTTGTCGCCCCAACATTTGGCGCGCCAATTGTCGATGACACAGGTATGGTCGCCGCCGGCGGTGATGGCCTGGGCGGAGCTGGCCAGTCCGGTTACCTTGACCGGGCTAGCGCGCTCGCTGGTGCTACTACCGTCGCCCAGTTGGCCGTAGCCGTTGTAACCCCAGCACCACACATCTTCCTCGCTGTCAATGATGCAGGTGTGTCTGAAACCGGCGGCAATGGCCACGGCGTTACCAATGTTGACAACATCAACCGGCGTGGTTTGGTCGCCGCTAAAATAGCCGATCCCCAATTGGCCGTTCTGCCCTTCACCCCAACATTTTACCCTGCCTGTTTCCAGGACGGCGCAGGTATGGTCTTCGCCTGCGGCGATGGCCACGGCGTTGTCAATGTCTTTCACTTGCACCGGAGTAGCGACGGCGTTAGCGATACTGCCATTCCCCAACTGGCCGTCGACATTGCGACCCCAGCATTTTACGGTGCCATTGTGCATTAAGGCGCAGGTGTGGTATTGGCCCACGGCCAGGTCTTTCACGCCGGCGCCGGTTGGATTGGTTGGGTCGGAGATATCCAGAATCTGCAGTTTTCTTTCGGAAGCATTGGGCAGGTAGAGATAGTTGCCCTTCACCCCTGGCACGCCCTTTGTAGAGAACCCTCCCCGGAAACTATAGCTGCCAACTTCGCCAATCGCGGCGGGGTCGGCAACGTCCAGAATGCGCAGTTCACTGTAATAGTCGTTGACGTAGGCGTAGTTGCCGGAGACGTAGACCCCGCCGGTCTCGTGCAAGTAGGGTTCTTTGAAATGGCCCACCTCGCTCGGCTGGGTGGGGTCGGAGACGTCCAGCACGCGCAGCCCTTCCCGGTAATCGGCCACGTACAGGCGGTTGCCGACCAGGGCCAGGTTGATGGCCTCGCCGTCGGTGTCGAGGACGCCCACCTCTTCCAGCGGCGGCACGTCGAATTCGCACTGCGCGGTCAGGCGGAAGAGGCGCTGGACGTCGTCGTAGTCCTCCGCGCCGGGGACCTCGTCTGCCTGGCTGAAGACGCCCGCCCCGCAGATGGAGGTGAACTGCGCAGAGGAGAGGTTGTAGTCTTCGGCAGTGGACGTAAAGCGGTATTTGTCGCCCACCACCGTGCGGCTGATGCTGACCCGCGGGGCCAGGGTGTCGATCTCGCCGAACCAGGCGTTGCGGCTGTTGGTGGTGTCGTCGGTCAGCCCGGCGGTGTCCGCGCCGCGCAGGTCAACCCGGTAGTTGCCCTCCAGCCCGGCCGGGACGTCCAGCGTCCAGTCAGAGGCCGGGGCGGGGAGCGAGACGGTGCATAGCTCCAGCGACCAGTTCAAGATCTGGCCCTGGTCGCCCCCGGCCTGGTCTCTGACCCGAAATTGCCACGTTCCCTGGGCCGGTTGACCGTGCAGGGCGCTGAGGGGCGATTCGGGCCGGAATGGGCCGCTGAAGGGCGCAGAGCCGTTGCTGATCAAGGTGGCGGCCTCGTCGTCGAATTGCGTATTGGTGTAGTTATCCCTCCAGCTGCCCCGGCGGTTGAACAGCGTTACCTGGGCGTTGTTGGGGGCAATCAGATAGCCGCTGAGGTCCCCATCATAGGTATGCTGGATGTTGACCGTCAGGTTGACGTCGTCCACCTTGAACGTATCCGGCACACTGATGCTGGAGATGGAGGTTTGATAGTCCCGGATGGCGACCGGCGTGTCGCTGCTGGTGTAGGTCTTGCAGGAGATTCCGGTCGCGGCGCGCTCGTCGGAGACTTCCGAAGTCTGCCAGACTTCGGAAGTCTGGGTGACGGCGCCGGTCTGGGCCGGGTAGCCGGCCGGCTGCCAGCCGCTGTGGTACAGCGCCTTCACCTCGTCGCTAGAGATGGCGCGGGGGTAGAGGCGCACCTCGTCGATGGCCCCTTTGAAGTAATTGGCGCTGCTCCCCACCTGCCGGCCCAGGCTCACGCCAGCGCCGCTGCCGGCGGCGCTGTTCGTCCAGCCGGCGTTCACTTTCTGGCCGTCGACGTACAGCAGTTGGCGGGTGCCATCGGACACACCGCACAGGTGGTACCACCGTCCGGCGACGAGCGCACCGGACTGCACGTTGCTGCTGCCGGAGATGGCGCTGTGCTGCCAGGCAAAACCGCTGCTGCCCCTGCGCAGCGCCCAGTTGTAGCCGCTGCTCCCCCAGCGCTGGGCAATGACCGCGCCGGCGGCGTTGCCCGCCTCCGGCCTGACCCACAGGCAGACCGACAGTTGCTCGCCGGTCAGGTCGGCCCCGTTTTCGACGCTCAGGGAGTCGTCCACGCCGTCCAGTTGCAGGGCGAAGTTGCCCACCGCGCCGGGCACCACCCGATTTTCGGCGCTGCCGCTGTGCAGAGTGGCCGGGCGGGTGTCGTCGGCGGCATTGGGCAGGATGGCGCCATCGGCGGCAAAACGCTGCTCGAACGGCAGATGGAGTTCGCCGCTGCCGCCCCGGTACTGGTACAGTTGGTTGACCTGCTCGGCGGTCAGGCTGGAGTCGAACACGCGTACGTCATCCAGCGCGCCGCTAAAGTAGGTCTTCCAGGGCGAGCGGCCCAGTCGGAAGTCGCCCGAGCCTTGATAGTGCGCCGACGTCGTGCCCTGGGCCACCTTCACCCCATCTCGATAGATGATGCGGGTCCTGGTGCTCGCATCGTAGGTGCAGGCCCAGTGGTGCCAGTCGGTGTCCGTGTAGGTTGCCGGGGTGTCCAGGCCGTTGCCGTAAAAATCGCAGGTGAATGTGTTGTTGCCTCTGAACCCAAGGTGCAACCCCCGGTTGTTGCGGTCCGTGCCCTGCCCAATGGCCATGTCCCAGCGGCCGGCGGCGTTGCGTTTGGCCCAGAAGGCCACGGTGAAGGATGTGTTGGCCAGGTTGATGCCGCTCCCCGCGCTCACGGCGTCATCCGCGCCGTCGAACTGCGCTGCTGTGCCAATGCGGCCGGGCACGCCGGCGGTGGGGCAATTTTTGCCGTCGCACGAACCGGTGCGACCATTGCCGGACTTGTCTTCAAAGTTGAGGTTGCCGTTGGCGTCAACCACATCATCCAGCGGCAGGTAAAGGAGCTGGCCGGCGGGCAAAGCGGGGCCGCTGGCCGTGGCCCGGTAGAAGGGCGCGCTGCCGGAGAGCGGGGTGAAGGCCACGTCGACCCCGGCCACGCCGGAGACCAGGCTCTGGGCCAGGGCGCGAATGTCGCTCACGGTCAGGGCGCGGTCGTAGACCTGAACCTCGTCCAGCAGGCCGCTGAAGCTCTGGCCCAGGGTGACGGTGAGGGCTGCCCCCCCCTCCGTCCCCCCCATGGGGAGGGAAACCGTCCCCACGCTTGCGCCGTCCACGTACAGGGTCAGGCTCTCGCCGCTTTTCACGGCCGCCAGGTGATGCCAGGCGCTGTCGTTGTAGGCCCGGCTGCTGACGATCTCTGTGCCGCCACTGGTCCCGGTTGGGAAGCGGTGCAGGACGCGCGCCTTGCCGTCGCTCCCCAGTTGCAGCCGGATGCCGGGGTTGCCGCCGTTGGTGGCGGCGAAGAGGGCTTGGGCCGCGGCCGCGCCGGTTCGGAACCAGGCGGCGACGGTGTACCCCGTCCGCGTGATCGCCAGGGTGTTCGCCAGGGTGACGGTATCATTGCCGTCGAATTGCAGGGCGCGGCCGAATTGGCCGGCCTGCCCGGCACTGGGGCAGGCGCTGCCGCTGCAGACGGCGTTGTTCTTGCGGCCGGAACCATCGACGAAGAGTTGCGCGCCGGCGGCTTCGTCCAGGTGCAGGCGCACAACCGCGCCCGGCAGGCTGGGCACGTCCTGGACACCCCCTTGCAGGGTCAGGGTGTCGCTGATGACGTTGGCCGGGACGGCGTTCAGGTCCAGCTCCGCGCCGGGCGGGCTGGCGTCCAGGTGGAATCGGATGCTCCGGGTGGCCCGGTTGCCCATCCGGTCTTCCGCCTGCACGGTGAGGGTGTAGGCGCCGGTGGGGTTGGCTTCGTAGAGGAGGTAGTCGACCGACCACCGGCTGCCGGCGACGGTGGCCAGTTGCATCCCCGCGCCGGCGCTGTTGCCCTCGGCATCCAGCAGCGTCACCTGCACGCTGTCGGGATTCACCCCGCTGCCGGCGGCGCCGCTGCTCAGGGTGGGGTCGCTGACCGTGCCGGAGAGGGCCAGCTTCCAGGTGTCGGGCTGGGTGGCGTGGCGCTGCGGCACGAGCAGGTCGCCCTCGGCCGTATCGGGACCGATGCTGGGGGGCGTGCCGTCCACGTAGAGGGTGTAGGAGGTGGAGGGCATCTCACGGTTGCCCGCAGCGTCAGTAGCGCGAGTTTGCAGGGTGTAGGTCCCCTCGCCGCCGAAGTCGGCCGGATCGAAGGTGGGGCACCAGGCACCCCCCTCATTCCCCCCAACCAGGGGGGAGATGTCCTGACATTCGGGCGCGCCGATCCAGATGAAGCCGCTCTGGCCGTCTTTCTTGACGCCCAGCTCGGCCAGGGCCACGCGAGAGGTGGTGTCCGCAGCCTCGATGTCTAGCACCACATCCTGGTTGGCGCGGTAGTTGTCCTGGCCCGACTGGTAGGAGCGCAGGCTGGAGGTGGGACTGTCGGCGTCGATGGTAATCTCGTGGCTCTGGCGCTCTTCCACCCAGCGGCCCTGGTAGCGGAAGATGTCACGGATCTCATATTGGGAGAGGGCGCGGCCGTAGATGGCCAGTTCGTCGATGCGGCCGCTGAAGTAGTTGCTATCGCCGCCCCATTTTCCAACGTAGACTTGACCGGTTTCCGGCCAGCCGGTTCCCTGGAATGGTGCGTGCCCGGTTTCGGCTTTGTCCAGGTAGCCGTTGACGAAGATGGCCTGTTCCTGCCTGTCTTTGTCGTAGCGCCAGGTGAGGTGATACCAGTAGTTGGGCCTCAGCTCGGTGTTAGCGCCCATATCGTTGCCGTAGAAGCCCATGTAGGGCTTGCTATTGCGGACCGCCAGGTGCAGGCCCTTATTATTGCTCCGCGTGTCGGTGCCCAGGATGGCGTTGTCGCCGTTCTTGGCAAAATCATTCCCTCTGACCCAGGCCATCACGGTGAAGCTATCATCTTCCAGCATCGCCTGCGCCAGCCGGTGCAAAGACACGTAGTCATCTTCCCCATCGAATTCGACCGACAGCCCCAGTTGGCCCTTGTTCCCGCTTGTGGGGCAGTGAGGTGTCACACACTCCCCGTACGCGGTCTGCGCCGCGCCATTGGGACCGTAAAATTTGGTCGCGCCCTCCGCCTCATCGAAGGAGAGGTTGATCCATGGGGCGGCGGCATAATCATCCCAGATTTCATAGCCGGCGAGCGCGCGCCGGTAGACGCGCACGTCGTCCAGGAGGCCACCGAAGTGCGCGCCCCAAGGCGCCTTGCCCACCCACAGGTTGCCCGTGCCTTGATAGGTGGCCGAGGCCGTGTCCTGGGCCACCTGAACCCCATCGCGGTAGATGGTGCGGGTTTTCGTGCCGGCCTCGTAGGTGCAGGCCCAGTAGTGCCAGTTGGTGTCGGTGTAGGCCGACGAGGTATCCAGGCCGTTGCCGTAGAAGTCGCAGGTAAATGTGTTGTTGTCTCTGAACCCAAGGTGCAAGCCCCGGTTGTTGCTGTCCGTGCCCTGCCCAATGGCCATGTCCCAGCGGTTGGCGGCGTTGCGTTTGGCCCAGAAGGCCACGGTAAAGGACTTGTTGGCCAGGTCGATCCCGCTGCCGGCGTCCACGTAATCGTCGCTGCCATCGAACAGCGCGGCCTGGTTGGCGACGCCGGAGACGCCGCTGGTAGGACAAGACCCCCCTCCGGCTCCCCCCGATGCGGGGGGAGAGGCGCTACAAGTTCCCTTGCGCTGGCCGGTGGGATCCGTGGCGTCGGCGAAGCCCTGGCCGGATAGGCCCACGCCGGGCGGGTCATCGAAGCGCAGGTGCAGGGCGAGCGTGCTGCTGGCGTAGAAGGTCTGCACTTCTTCGGCGCCCATCACCCGCTTGTAGATGGCGACCTGGCCGATTGCTCCGCGGAAGGGGATGGAGAAGTTACTGAATGCGGGCGTGGTATCGTTGCCCAGCCAGATATGTGCCTTCGTATCGTCTGACCGATCAGTATAGGGGTTTTGCTTGCCCGAGATGGCGGGATCGTTGGTTGTAAATTTCCGATCCCACACGAAATCGTCGCCGTCATCCTGGTTGGCGCCGCAGCGGGTCCCGCCGTCATCTTCCCAGATCCGCAGATAGCCCTCTTCCGAGAGATCCAGGGACTGCTTGACGTCATGATCCCCCACGTCCACATCGCCCTGGTTCCAAATCTCGCGTTGAGCGCCGCCGCGGCGATCACGCCAGGCAATGCACAGCTCGGCGTTACCGCTGCCATCGGCCTCGTCGGTGATTTGCAGGTGGTCCAGGTAGACGCTGGCCCGGTTGCTGGCCCGGCCGATGGTGGGATCGTATGCGTAGGCTACCTGTTGGCTGGAGAAGGTGTGGTGGTCCCTCTCCACGCCATTGACGTAGAGCCGGTACGCTCCCTGGTCAAACGTGGCCACCAGGTGGTTCCAGGCGTTGAGGGTGAGCACGTCGCCGCTGGTGCGCTCGCGCCAGTCGCTCCCGTCGCCGAAGCCAAAGCGCACCTTCTTGCCGACGGCCAGCAGGGTGGGGAAGGCATCCTTCTGCCCGGCGTTCTTGCCCAGGATGCCCTGGGGATGATTATCATAGGCGCCGCCAAAGAGCCAGCCGCGCGGGGTGGGCTTGACCCAGGCCGAAAGGGTGAACCTGGCGTTATCCAGGGATGGGATGACGTAAGAACGAGTATTCTCGTAGTAGTACGTCCCGTCGAACAACTTGTCCGACAGGTCCACCTGGTACACCGGGCGGCCGGCCAGGCGGGCAATCTCATCGGCGGAGAGGGCGCGGTCATAGACGCGCAGGTCGTCCACGGCGCCGCTGAAGTTATCGCCCCAGGGCGCCTTGCCAACGTAGAAGTCGCCGGTGCCCTGGTAGTGCGATCGAGACCCATTATAGCCGTAACTCATTCCTTCCTGATAGAGGGTACGAATGCCGGTGGCCGCGTCGTAGGTGCAGGCCCAGTGTTGCCACTCCTGGTGGATGATGGTGGGGCCGGTAATGTCGTCACCGTAGAAGCCGCAGATAAACTGATTGTCGGCGTTGAACCCGACGTGTAGCCCCTTGTAGTTGTTCCTCTCGCCCTGCCCGACGATGAACATGTTGCGGCCGGTAGCGTCGCGCTTGACCCAGAAGGCCACGGTGAAGGATTTGTTGGCCAGGTCGATCCTGTTGCCGGCGTTCAGGGAGTCGTCGCTGCCGTCGAACTGCACCGCCGTGCCCGAGATGCCGCCCTGCCCGGCCTGGGGGCAACTGCTGCCGGAGCAGGTGGCGTTGCGCGCCGGCACGTTGCCGGAGAAATCGTAGAAGGTGCTGGCGCCGCTGCCTTCGCCGAAGGGTAGCCAGAGTTGGGCATAGCCTGATTCCTCGCGCCGGTCCACGATGATGCCGCCGGCCACCTGGGCCAGGGTGGCCTTGCCGGAGGACACGCCGCTCTTGACCGTGACGTTGCCGGACAGCTCCTGCCTCTCGCCCGGCTGCAGGATGAAGGATGCCGGCGGCACGGCGTTGTCCAGGCCGGCGGGGAAGTCGGTGGTCAGCAGGCCGTTGGCGTATCGGTTGAGCAAGTGATTCTCAGCCGTCCCGGTGTAGGTCAGCGTGTCGCCCGGCTTGACGATGCCATCGTTGTAGTTGTAGCGCGCATCTCGCGCAGCCTCGATTTCGGCCTGGGAGAGGGCTTTGGCGAAGACGGCCACCTCGTCCAGGCGGCCGCTGAAGTGAGCGCCCCAGGGCGCCTTGCCCACCCACAGGTCGCCGGCGCCCTGATAGTGCGCCGAGGCCGTGCGCTGAGCGACGTTCGCCCCGTCGCGGTAGATGGTCTGCGTGCGCGAGCCGGCGTCGTAGGTGCAGGCCCAGTGGTGCCAGTCGCTATCCGTGTAGGGCGCGGAGGTATCCAGGTCGTTGCCGTAGAAGGCGCAGGTGAACTTGTTGTTGTTGCGGAACCCGATGTGCAGCCCCTGGTTATCGCTCCCCACGCCCTGCCCGATGGCGATGTCCCAGCGGTTGGCGGCGCTGCGCCTGGCCCAGAAGGCCACCGTGAAGGAGCGGTTGGCCAGGGTGAGGGTGTCGCTCGACTTGATGGACACGACATCGTCCGCGCCGTCGAAGACCAGCGCGTTGCCGTAGCGGCCGGTGTGGCCGGCGGCCGGACAGCCGTCCCCTTCGCAGATTCCGTTGTTGATGTCGCCGGAGACGTCGCTGAAGGCCGTCGCGCCGGCGGTCTCCTCGAAGCGCAGCAGCATCACCGGCGCGCCGGGCTCGCGCACTTTCGACTCGTAGCTCAATATCGTGGAGTCCGATGCGACGCCGGGGTGGAAGCCAAAGACCTTCTCCTGGAAGTCGGTCAGCTCATCGCCGTCGGCGTCGATGCTCAGGGGGTCTGACGTGACCCAGGTCTTCAGTTGGCTGCCGTCCGCGGCCAGGGCGTAGACGAACTCCCAGCCGTCCAGCTCCTCTTTGTCGGTCAGGCCGTCGCCGTCGCTGTCCATGCGGTTGGGGTTGGTCCCCAGCCGGACTTCGTCGTAGTCGCTCAGCCCGTCGCCGTCGCTGTCGGCCCGGGACGGGTCGGTCCCTTCCTGGCTTTCAAAGAGGTCGGAGAGGCCATCGGCGTCGCTGTCCCAGCGGCTGTCGTCGGGGTCGCTGCCGCCGTCGGCTTTGTTGAGCAGGCCGTCGCCGTCGAAATCCTTCATGCGGGGGAAGGTGACATCGCCAACCTGCCCCCAGGCCAGGGAGAAACCGCTCTCTTTGTGACAGGCGTGGTTGGGAACGTCGCCTTTGCAGGCGTAGAATTCATCCAGGGTATCCGGGAAAACGTCCCACAAAATCGTCTTGCCCAGGTCGGTGTGGTTGGTGTTGTCTTCGGTGCGGATATGGCAGACCGGAATCAGCGTGACGAATGGCACCGGAGGTATGGCGGGAGGAATGGGGACGACCCAGCACTCCTGGGTGGGCGCGGCGTACGTTTCCGTCAGGTAAAGGTTGGCCGGCCGGTTGATGCCGGCTTCAGCCAGCGCGCTGTTGCCGGAAACACTTTGCTTGTTGTACAGCGCGTCTTCCCCGTCAACCTTGAATACCCCCCGCTCCCAGTCATCTTCCATCTGGTTGCGGGCCACACCTTTGACGCCGTCCTCAGGCGGTTTGATCTCGCCCTCTTCCTGTTTCCCCGGCCTGAGAAGGTATCGAAAAGTGGCCGAGTCGAGATTGGCGTAGGTGTACTGCCAGGCGTAGACGGCCGCTTTCCAGTCAATCGGCACGTCGGCCAGGGTGATGATGTTGGCCACCGACATGTTGTATTTCATGTCGCTGCCCACGCTGTAGCCCCGCTCGACATTCACCAGCTGAAAATCGAAATCGGCGACGTTCATGCGCCCCGCTTCGTGCAGATTCCCCACCAGCGAGTTCTGGCTGAAGATGCCCCAGCGGATGGCTTCGGTGAGGAAACCGGACAGCCCGCCGCATAGATCGAACTTGAAGCCCCCTTGCGCGGTCTTGACGCTGTTTTTCTGGTCGTCGCTCAGAAAAGAGCAAATAAAGTTAATCACCGCGTCAACCAGGCCGATGACAGCGGCAATAATCTGCCCGATGACCGGGATGAGGCTGATGGCAAACAGAATGGTGATGGCGACCACGGTGGCTATGGTGTCGGCCACGGCCGCGGTGAACTGTAAGCTGAGAAAACTGCCATACCCGCCGGCGGCCCAGGCAGCGATGAAAAAGCCGATGGTGACACCAATGGCGATGATGGTCAAGGCCGCGCCGGCATACATCGAGGCTCGGGAGATGTTCTTGCTGGCCGCGGCCATTTTGTTAGCCAGGCCCTTGAAACTTGTCCACGAGCCGGCAAGGCCGCTTAAGTCTTTAACCGTGTTGATCATATCAAGGGTCGTGCCGGCCACACCCAGGCCCAGGGTCACCTTTTGCAAGTCCTTGTTTTTGCTGAAACTGCCGGCAATGGAAAAACCGAGGGCGGCTACCGCGATGCCCCCGGAAGCCATTTTCTTGGGGTCCGCCAGAGACTTGAACTTGCTTTGTACACCCTCTTTTGCGGCCAGCCCCACCAGCTTGTATTTCCCCTTGCGGCTGAGGGAACCGGGATCGGCAAAGGGAAGCTCATCCAGGTCTTTGAGGGCCGCTTGCCGTTTGGTCAGGTCGCTCAGGGTGTCGGTAAAGGTCTCCACCAGCCCATCGGCCACAATTTCAATGCCGCCGCCGACGGTGTTGACGATCTGGTGGGCCAGGCTGGCGTCGCTGGTGCCGTAAGCCACTCTGGCGGTAGCCAGGGCCGTGCCCGATGCCGGGATGCCGGTTTCGCCCAGTTCCATGGAAAAGTAATAGGCCTGGGCCGCGGTCACCAGGCCGGCCACGATGTCGTCCGCGTCCGGGTCATTGGGGGTGTAAAGGGCCTGGCCGCTTTCGTCCAGCGGCGGGTGTTTTTTGAACAGGTCTTTCAGGGTGACTTCCAGTTTGTCCCGATACTCACTGATGGGATAAGGCTCCCAACGGCTGTTTCGGTAGCGATACGGCCCCCAGTTCATCGCCGCCAGGGTATCCAGCGAGATTTTATCGGCAGCCATATTGACCGTGACCTGGCTGCCGGAGACGGCGATCACCCCATCGACCATATCCAGGCTGGCGCTGCGGTAATGCTCTTCGCGGGCGAAGAGCAGGGTGGGGGCATCGGTGACGGCTGAACCGTTGGCCGTGAAGTGGTCTTTGAGGATTTTGGGGGTGATTTCCGAGGGGATCTTGGCGATGTAGTCCTGGTGATCGTATTGGTAGGTTTGCACCCGCAGGGCATCGCGCGGGATGCCCCACAGTTTTTCGGTTGAGACGCTGCCGTTGCTCTGGTTGTCGAAGCGATTCTTGATTTCGGCAATGGTGATATCCCGCTTCTTGTCATTATCCTGGTCCCGGGCCCGGACAAAGGTTTGCTGCAAGCCATCGGCCACCTTCCACAGCCGGTCATCCGCTTTCAGGGCGTCGCCGCTTTCCTGGGCCGGGTCTTCGAAGAGGACGGCAATGTCCAGGCCGTGGTCTTCACGCACGCCCAGGCCGGTCAAAACCCACTCTTCCGGATAGGTGTGGACAATCTGGGTATCCAGGTCATCGTCCAGCAGTTGCACCAGCCAGACCACCCGCACCTCGTGGGCATTGCCCCACCCTTCACCCCCCCCCCGAGAGGGGGCGGGCCAGTAGAGCATGCGGGCGGAAAAAGCCGCTTTGCCACCACTGGTTTCGTCCTTGACCAGGTTCATAGGGACATAGGCGACCATGTTGCCTTTGTCGTCGGCGTCGCGCACCGAGATGGCGTGGGTCGCCAGCCGGTCCACGTCAATCATCTTATCCTTGTACGGCCCGTTGGGGATGTCGCCCAGGTTGGCGCAGACGCTTTGCTTGCCGTCGGCGCTGGCCAGTTCGATGCTGTTGGCCCCGTTCAAAATGCTGTTCAGGTTTTGCCCACTGGTAAGTTTCCACTTGTTGCCATTGGCAATATTCTGTTGGCTGTAGAGCAGGTTCTTAGTTTTAGAAGCGCATAAACCGGCGGAAACCCTGGCGGTAACGCCACCGCTGATGTCTTGGAGCTTAAATTCAAGCCAGGGATCGCTGCCCTGCTGGGTAAATTCCAGGGTGGCGCTAATCCAGCGGGTGTCGGAGATAACACCCTGTATCTGGCGGGTGGCCTTGGGGTCAGTCAGGGGCAAAGTAGGAATGGCTCCGTTATTGGCCGGGATGCCGATCTCCAGCATCGGGACCAGGCGCATGTCGCCGTTGGCCGCGCTTGGGTTGGCCGCTTTCTGAGCGGCGGTCATGGTATCGGCAAAAGTGGTGTCTTTGGTACGCTGGATCTGGCCGGCCGTGTCGCCGCTGGGCCAATCCAGCACGTTCATGGCGTAGGCCAGGTGGTCGGGGTTCTTGGGGCGCAGTTGAAAATCGACAAAGACGGGGTAGCCCTGATTGCCGGAGGCTTTTTGCAGGTTGTTCACCACCAGCTTGAAGGGATTATCCCTGGTGTAGGGCGCGCTGCCGCTGCCCAACACCTTGTTGGGCGAGAGGTCCACCCGNNCCGTCGTTGTCGCGGTCGAAGAGGTCGGGCGTCCCGTCCTTATCGCTGTCCAGGTCGCAAGCAGTGTTGGAGGGCAGGCTGCTCGGGATCGTGCCCCAGCACTCCATGGTGTCCAGCAGGCCATCGTTGTTGGTGTCGGGGCTGTTGGGGTCGCTGTACCAGCGCTTCCCGCCCAGCATGAAACCCTTCACCTCCAGGTCATCCCGCAGCCCGTCGTCGTCGCTGTCGGCGTTGTCTGGCTTGGTGCCCAGGCGGCTCTCCTGAAGGAAGGTTAGCCCGTCGCCATCCGCGTCGCTGTCGGGGGCGGGAGATTGGAGATGAGAGATTGAAGATTGGAGACTGGAGATTGCCAATGACTGCTCACTGCTCACTGATGACTGTTCACTGTTCACTGGTAACTGTTCACTGCTCACTGCCCCCTGTTCACTGTTCACTGCTAACTGTTCACCGTCCGCCGCCGCCAATGGGTCCTGGTGCGGGTCCCAATCCGACGTCAGCAGCGCATCTTGCCACTCGCGGAGGGTCTCGGATTTCTGCTCTTTCTGTGCCTGCTCTGCCCGGCGGGTCTCCTGACGCAGGGTGAAGGCGTAGAGCTGCTGGCCCTGCAACGCCGGGCTCAGCCCCAGCGAGAGGATCACCGCCACGACCACCGCGGCGTAGACCCGCCGCGAGCCCCGGTGCACGACCACCAGCACCACCACGCCCAGCA
>DOUV01000931.1 GCA_003520455.1 Chloroflexota bacterium
CACATCCGCAGCCGCGTGTCGGGGACCGCGGAGCGCCCGCGGCTGAGCGTCTATCGCAGCCTGACCAACATCTACGCCCAGCTGATCGACGATATCAGCGGGCACACGTTGGTTTCGGCCAGCACACTTGATCCGGCTATTCGGGAGGAGATCGCCCGGTTGAAGAAAACCGAAGCGGCCCGGCGGGTCGGGGCTCTGGTCGCTGAGCGTGCCAAGACGGCCGGCATCACCCAGGTGGTTTTCGACCGGGGTGGCTTCAGGTACCACGGCCGCGTCAGGGCTCTGGCCGAGGCCGCACGCGAGGGCGGACTGGAGTTTTAGGAGGCAAGGTGGCAAAACGAGAGCGGCGCCGTGAACGGCGCGAAGAGTCAGAATTTGAGGAGAAGGTTGTCTCGATCGATCGCACTGCCAAGGTGGTCAAGGGCGGTCGACGATTCGGTTTCCGAGCGGTGGTCGTGGTCGGCGATGGCAAGGGGCGCGTCGGTGTTGGCGTCGGCAAGGCGCGAGAAGTGCCCGAGGCGATCCGCAAGGGCGTCGAGCAGGCCAAGCGCCACTTCATCGACGTGCCGATGTTGGACAATACCATTCCGCACGAGGTCAGGAGTGAGTTCAACGCCGCGGTGATGATGCTCAAACCGGCATCGCCGGGAACGGGTGTGATTGCCGGTGGCGGCGCACGTGCAGTCATCGAGGCAGCTGGGATTCGCGATATCTTGACCAAGTCGCTCGGCAGCGACAACATCCTGAACGTGGTTCGCGCTACGATCAAGGGGCTGAGCGAGCTCAAGGATCCACGGGAGGAGGCTCGCCGCCGTGGTGTCCCGCTGGCCCGAGTCGTACCTCCGTGGTACCAGCCAGAGGAGAAGTAGGCCGTGACCGAGACGACCAAGCCCTACGTGCGCGTGCGCTACGTGAAGAGCGCAATTGGATACAACCAGCGCCAGAAGGACACGATTCGCTCGTTGGGACTCAGAAAGTTGGGCGACGAGGTGATTCAGCCCGCGAACGGCGCGATCCTGGGGATGTGCCGTGCGGTGCAGCACCTCGTCGAGTGGGAAGAAGTTGAAGGGGCCCAGCAATAAGGGGCGATGCACTTCCGAAATGCGTCGCACTCGAAGGGAAGTACAATGGCGGACGAGAACGATATCAAACTGCACGACCTACGGCCCGCACCGGGCAGCACGAAGAAACGGAAGCGAATGGGCCGTGGGAACGCCGGGAAGGGCGGAACCTACGCCGGCCGCGGTCGCAAGGGGCAGGGTGCTCGCTCGGGTGGGACCAAGGGCGCGTACTTCGAGGGTGGCCAACTTCCCCTGGTGCGCCGGCTGCCGTTCAAGCGCGGCTTTGTGAACATCTTCCGCGTTCCCTACCGCACGGTCAACGTCGGCCGGATCGAAGGGGCGTTCGAAGCAGGCGATGAGATTACCCCTGAGGTCTTGCTGGCTCGTGGCCTGATCAAGAAGGGCAAGGGCCCGGTGAAGATCCTGGGCGAGGGCCTGCTGACCAAGACGGTTACCGTGCAGGCTCACGCCTTCTCGGCGGGGGCGCGCCAGAAGATCGAGGCGGCTGGTGGCCAGGTGCTCGAGCTGGCACCAGAGAGCTCGGCTGAATAGGATGCCTGCCCGATCGTTGGTGTGATACGGAACGAAGGTGGCGGTGCTTGGGCGCCACGCCACCTTCGACTATCATGTATTCTCGCCGCGATCTCGCGACGGCATCTTGTGTTGGATTGCAAGGAGAAAGCCAATGCTCACAGCGGTGCGGAATGCTTTCCGTCTGCCAGATCTGCGCACCAAGATTTTGTTTACCCTCTTCATCCTGGTGATCTATCGCCTTGGGGCGCATATCCCGGTGCCGGGGGTGGATCAGACCGCGCTGGATCAGTTCTTGCGCAACAACCCCCTGGGCGCCTTCTATGACTTGCTCTCAGGCGGGGCGCTGGCCAGCTTCTCGGTCATGGCAATGGGGGTCTACCCCTACATTACCGCCCAGATTATCATGCAGCTCCTGGTGCCGCTCATTCCGCAGCTTGAAGAGCTGTCGAAAGAGGGCGAGCAGGGCCGCAATCGAATCAACCAGTACACCTACTGGCTCACCGTGCCGATGGCCTTCCTTCAAGGTTTGGGCCAGGCCGCTCTGATGCGGCAGGCCGGGGTGTTGCCGACCTTCGGTTTCGGCAGCGCGAACATTCTACCGACAATCGCTACACTGTTCGCGTTGACAGCCGGTACCATGTTCGCGATTTGGCTGGGCGAGTTGATTACCGAGCGCGGCATCGGCCAGGGCGTCTCGATCATCATCTTTGGTGGTATTGTGTCGCGGGCCCCCCAGAATGTGGCCAAGATGTGGGCGACCGGTCCGGCGACGCTCATTATCTTTGTGATCCTCTCGGTGGTCACGGTGTTGGCCATCGTGGTGATCCAGGAGGGACAGCGCCGGATCCCTGTGCAGTACGGCAAGCGGGTGCGCGGGACTCGCGTCTACGGCGGCCAGAGCACCCATATTCCTTTGCGGGTCAATGCCGCCGGGATGATCCCGATCATCTTCGCGCAGAGTCTCTTGATTTTCCCAGGGATCGTGGCCAGCTATCTGACGGCCGCGCCCAACGTGACAGTCGCCAATGTCGCGCGCTCGGTACAGAGCCTGTTCAACAGCACCAGCTGGTTCTACTGGATCATGTACTTTGTGATGGTGGTCGGTTTTACGTACTTCTACACCGACGTGGTCTTCCGCCAGCAGAATCTCCCTGAGACGCTCCGCCGCCAGGGCGGCTTCGTACCGGGCATTCGCCCCGGCCGCCCGACAGCCGACTTTCTGAATGGCGTCTTGCAGCGGATCACGCTCGTCGGCGCGATCTTCTTGGGTGTGATTGCGATCCTCTCGTGGCTGGTGCGTCTCGTGGTCACGCCGCTCGGGATCACCCTCCCCGCGGGTCAGAGTGACGTCATGATCATCAGCGCTGTGGGTCTCTTGATCGTTGTCGGTGTCGTGCTTGACACGATGAAGCAGCTTGAAGCTCAGCTTCTCATGCGCCACTACGAAGGGTTCATCCGTCGCTAGTAGTCAACAGTCCGTGCCGGGCACCCGGTTCCTGATGGTGCCTGGCCAGTTGACTGCTGGCAACGGACCGCGGGCCATAGATTACCAGGAGCAAACGATCGTGACAGCCGCTTCAGCCGTCTACATCGTGTTGTTTGGCGCCCAAGGTTCTGGCAAGGGGACCCAGGCGCGGCTTTTGCAGGATGAACTCGGGATTCCCCAGGTCGCGACCGGGGATTTGTTCCGCTACAACTTAAAAACTCAGACCGAACTGGGCAAACTCGCGAAGAGCTACATGGACCGGGGCGAGCTTGTCCCCGATGATGTAACCAATGCCATGGTCCAGGATCGCTTCCGGCAGGAGGACTGCCACTGCGGCGCGGTGCTGGACGGCTACCCGCGCAACATTATCCAGGCCCAGGCGCTTGACACCCTCCTGAGGAGGTCGGGCGCCGCGGTGCGGCCGGTGGCGATCTACATCAAGGTCAGTGAGCATGAGTTGATGTGCCGCTTGACCGGGCGCCGTGTCTGCCGCCAATGCCAGGCCAGCTACCATGTGACCTTCAACCCGCCCAAAGTCGTGGGAGTCTGCGACCGCTGTAGCGGTGAGGTCTACCAGCGCGACGACGACAAGGACGAGGCGGCCATTGGGCGGCGGTTGCAGATCTACTTCGAGGAAACCGTGCCGGTGATTGACTACTATCGCAGACGGGGACTCTTGACCGAGGTCGATGGTCAGCAGAGCATCGAGCAGGTCTATCAAGACATCCAGGATGCGATCCGGGTCGCAGCAGATTAAGCTGTCGCGCTGGCTGTAAAAGGAACGTTCACAACCGATGATCATATTGAAGTCCGATCGCGAGCTTGCTCTGATGCGCGAAGCGGGTCGGGTTGTAGCCCAGGCTCACGATTTGGTCCGTAGCCGGCTCCGTCCCGGCATCACGACGGCCGAGTTGGATCGCGGGATCGAGGGGCTGATTCGCGGCCACGGAGGAATCCCGAGCTTCAAGAATTATCCTCATCCGGCCGGCTTGCGTCCTTTTCCGGGATCATCCTGTATCTCGGTGAATGAGGAGTTGGTGCACGGGATTCCGGGGCCCCGGCGTCTGCAAGAGGGCGATATCGTCAGTGTGGATGTCGGCGTGATTTACAAGGGCTACCACGGCGATGCAGCCTGGACCTACATCGTCGGCGAGGCCGGCTCTGAGGCCAGACGGCTGTTGGACGTCACCGAGCAAGCGTTGTGGGCCGGCATCGAGCGGGCCCGGGAGGGTGGTCGCCTGAGTGATATCGGCCATGCGATCCAGACGGTTGTCGAATCGAATGGGTTCTCCGTCGTGCGGGAGTACGTCGGCCATGGTGTTGGCCGCCAGATGCACGAGGAGCCTCAAATCCCGAATTATGGAGATCCGGGCCGCGGCCCGCGTCTGCGGGCCGGGATGACCCTGGCGATCGAGCCGATGGTCCAGGCCGGTGACATTCGCACCCGAACCCTGGATGACCAATGGACGGTCATCAGCTACGACCGGAGTCTCACAGCTCATTTCGAGCATACGGTGGCGATCACGAAAGATGGTCCGATCTTGCTCACGATCCTCTGAAACCTCCTGGCGAAGGTGATCCTGGTAGAAATGGTGTTGGTCATCGCTTTATGGCTACCAGGCGGGGGAAATTTGACGGAACGACCTGCTTTCATTAAAATCCCGAGATGTCATCTCGGCCCAGAATCGGGCCGAGATGCTTTAGTGTGCTCAGAACGCCAGTCATGTGCGACCGGCACGGCAGGCGAGGAGAGAAATTTCCATGAAAGTACGACCTTCGGTCAAACGGATGTGCGAGAATTGCAAGATTATTCGCCGCCGTGGGACCATCTACGTCATCTGTTCGAATCCAAAGCACAAGCAGCGACAAGGCTGATGCCACGGCTGGTGCGGTGTTGGCTCCCGTTCGGCCTGAACGCGGGTGCTCTGACCTGCGTCCGGCTGTTCAGAAAGGACTGATTCCATGGCCCGTATTGCCGGCGTTGACCTCCCGCGCGACAAGCGCGTCGAGATCGCGCTGACCTATATCTACGGTATTGGCCGCTCGACCAGCCAGGAAATCCTCAGCAAAGCGCAGATCAATCCCGATACACGCGTCAAGGACCTGGCCGAGGACGAGGTGGCTCGTTTGCGCGCCCTGATTGATAAAGAGTACAAGGTGGAAGGCGACCTGCGGCGTGAGGTCAACCTGAACATCAAGCGTCTGCAGGAGATCGGTTCCTACCGAGGCTTGCGCCACCGCCGGAACCTCCCGGTCCGTGGCCAGCGGACGCGCACCAACGCCCGGACGCGACGCGGTGCTCGTAAGACTGTTCCGGGCAAGAAGCGCAGCAAGGCCAAGAAGTAATCCGCCTGTTGGCCGCCGAACGCTGGGGCAGCGGCTGGTCCCATCCTGTGAGCGCTCGGTGACCAGCGCGGGTGAACGCTGGCGTGACTACGGATCGTTTGTGAGGAATAAGGAGACGAAATGGCCAAGCAACGGAAAGCGCCGCGCCGCGGACAGCGACGTCGCGAACGGAAGAATATCCCGCATGGGCAGGCGCATATCCATGCCACGTTCAACAATACGATCGTAACCATCACCGACCCCACCGGGGCGACCGTCGCCTGGGGAAGCGCCGGCACCGCGGGCTTCAAGGGCTCTCGCAAGAGTACACCCTACGCGGCCCAGGTTGCGGCCGGTCAAGCGGCGCGCACAGCCCAAGACAACGGCATGCGTGAGGTGGATGTCTTCGTGAAGGGGCCCGGCCCGGGCCGCGAGTCGGCGATTCGCGCGATTCAGGCCGCGGGGCTGAAGGTCACGTCGATCACGGACGTGACTCCGATCCCCCACAACGGCTGTCGCCCACCGAAGAAGCGGCGCGTCTGAGCCCACTGCGACAGGCAGTGAGCTCCCCTCGTTGCTCCCGGCGCCAGGCGCCCGTGGCGATCAGGAGCACAACTCTATTGAACTGTCTCAACTGGCATCTGGAATCCTGAGTCTCCGACCCCAGCCGCTCGATCGCCTTGCTACCGACGAGCACAGGACGTCGGAACCGGGACGAGACCTGAGGACAAACAGAGGAGTATTGAATGGCACGGTACACTGATGCAGTGTGCAAGTTGTGCCGCCGGGAAGGCATGAAGCTCTTCCTCAAGGGAGAGCGGTGTCTCAGTCCGAAGTGCGCGATCGAGCGCCGCAACTACCCTCCCGGCGTACACGGCAAGAAACAACAATTCCGCCGCAAGATGTCGGACTACGGCATCCAGCTTCGTGAGAAGCAGAAGGCTCGCCGCATCTACGGTGTTCTTGAGCGCCAATTCCAGCGTTACTTCAGCGAGGCTCAGAAGCGCCCTGGCCTGACAGGTGAGAACCTCCTCCAACTCCTGGAGCGCCGCCTCGATAACGTCGTCTACCGCATGGGCTTCGCCGACTCGCGGGCCCAGGCGCGACAGCTCGTGAACCACGGTCACTTTACGGTCAACGGGACCAAGACGGATATCCCGAGCTACCTGGTCAAGCCTGGAGATGTCATTTCCGTTCGAGAGCCCAGCCGCAACAGCGAGTACTTCAAGTACCTGCCGGACGCGATGGAGCACAAGCGGACGGTTGAGTGGCTGGACGTCAATCCGGCTCAACTCGTCGGCCGTGTCAATGCGGTGCCGGAGCGCGCTCAGATTGATAGTCCATTGAACGAGCAGTTGATTGTCGAGTACTACTCGCGCTAACTATTAGAAGTTCCCGCTGGACCCAGCCCAAAGTGCTGGCCGGTTTGTTGGGTGCTCCTCGGAATAAGAGTATTCCACAGCCTGGCCGCCGCCGGACCGGCCCAAGAGGGCTGCGGACACAGGAACTTCGGGAGGACTTCCGTTGGAAATCGTATTTCCGCGAATCGAGCGCGAAACGCTCACCCGCACGCATGGGCGTTTTATCGTCACGCCCCTGGAGCGTGGCTACGGCACGACCATCGGGAATGCTTTGCGCCGCGTCCTGCTGAGCTCGCTGCCGGGCGCCGCGGTCACCTCGGTTCGAGTGACCGGGGTGCATCACGAGTTTGGGCCAATTCCTGGTGCTGTTGAGGACATGACCCAGCTCATTCTCAATATCAAGCAGCTTCGGCTGCGGAGCTACTCAGATGAGCCGATTCGCATGCGTCTCGAAGCCCAGGGCGAGGGCGAGGTCACGGCAGCCGATATCCAGGCTCCGAGCCAGGTCGAGATCGTGAATCCGGAGCTTCATCTCTTGACGCTCGACGGGGATGACTCGCGGGTTGAGATTGAGATGATGGTCCAGAAGGGGCGCGGCTACTCGCCCGCCGAGGAGCGCGGTCGTCTGCCGATCGACGAGATCCCAACCGACGCGATCTTTAGCCCGATCCGCCGCATCCGCTTCGACGTGGAGCGTGAACGGATCGGTCAGAATGTTGACTTCGACCGCCTGATCCTCAACGTTTGGACGGATGGAACCATCCGTCCGGAGGAAGCCCTCACGCAGGCCGCTCAAATTCTGGTCAGGCACTTCAGCATTGCAGCCAGTCTGGGCGAGGGGCCGGAGGAAGTCGAAGAGGAAACCGAGGATCAGGGCATCCCGGCGGCAGTGTACGACCGCCCGATCGAGGACCTTGGTCTGCAGGTCCGGGCCTTCAACTGCCTGAAGCGGGCCGGGATTACCAAGGTTGGCGAGATCCTCGAGCGGCTCCAGAAGGGGCGCGACGAGATGCTCGCGATTCGCAATTTCGGTGAGAAATCGCTCGATGAGTTGATCGAGGCGCTCGAGCAGAAGGGCCTCATGCAGTACGTGACGAATGGAGCTTCCGGGGCTGGCGGTGAAGCGGCTGTCGAGCCTGAGGAAGAGGAGACCGAAGTATGAGACACCAGGTTCGTAAGGCCAAGCTCGGGCGTAAAAAATCGCACCGTGAGGCGATGCTCCGCAACATGGTGACGGATCTCTTCCGCCACGAGTCCATCAAAACCACTGAGGCCCGAGCCAAGGCGGTGCAGCCGATGGCTGAGCATCTGATCACCCTGGCCCGCAAAGCGCGCATGAATAGTGAATATGCCCTGCACGCTCGCCGTCAGGCGCTGGCCGTGTTCACCGACAAGAATGTCGCCGCCCGCCTGTTCGAGGAGCAGGTCGATGCCTACCTCGATCGCCCCGGTGGATACACTCGAATCGTGCGCCTCGGCCCGCGCCGGGGCGACGCGGCCGAGATTGTTCTGCTTCAGCTGGTAGACTAGGCGCTCGGCTCCGGCCGATCAGCGGGTTCTCGTCGGCCAGGAATCTCGGAGACTGTGGACCAGGCTGTACATTACAAAGCGACGATTGAATACGATGGCACTGACTTCCTGGGCTTTCAAGTTCAGCCCGACGGGCGTACGGTGCAAGGTGAGCTCCAGACGGCGCTGGCGCGGCTCAACCGCGCTGCGCCCGTCAGGGTACGAGGGGCCGGTCGCACCGATAGCGGCGTTCACGCCACCGGTCAGGTAATCGACTTTTTCCTGGACTGGGGTCACGGCGACGCAGTGCTGCAGCGCGCCCTCAACGCGGTCCTGCCACTCGACATCGCTGTCCGCATGCTCGAGCGCGCGCCGGCCGGTTTCCATCCGCGCTTCAGCGCAACCAGCCGTGTCTACCGCTACACGATCTGGAACGAGCCTCAGCGCAGCCCGTTGGCCCGCCGGACTTCGCTGCACGTCGCGGAGCCGCTGAACGAGCGAACGATGGCGGCGGCACTCCAGTTCATCCTGGGGGAGCACGACTTCGCCAGTTTCGGCCAGCCGACCCAGGGTGAGAGCACCGTGCGGCGCCTGCTGCACGCGACGATCTCCCGCGATGGTTCCTGGCTCTTCGTGGAACTGGAGGCAAGCGGTTTTCTCTACCGGATGGTGCGCCGAATCGTTGGTTCGCTGCTGGTCATTAGTCGCAGGCAGCGCCCCCCGGAATGGCTGCGGGAGGTGCTTCTTGCCAGCGACCGCGCTGCGGCCGGACCGGCCGTCGCCCCTACCGGTCTCTGCCTGACGGCCGTGCACTACGATGGCGCCTGACCAGCTCCTCCCAAACGTGGGCAAGGGTGCGGTCTCGCCTGCCAGAGGCGGCCGCGATTTGTGGGGCCGTTCTTGAACGATTCCTCCTTCGCTTCCAGGGAAATCTGGCGATCCGCCGGGAGCGGCGGAAGAGTTACGACAAACAAAGAAATACTGACCAAATGATGGTGCGGGGATTCTCCCGCCCAATCCGGCCCAATCGTGTGAGGCCGGGAATGCAGGAGACGGATGCATGAAGACCTTTTCCGCCAAGCCTGCCGAGGTCGAGCACGAGTGGTGGGTCGTTGATGCCGAGGGTCAAACCCTGGGCCGGCTCGCCACCCGGATTGCCTCGATTCTCCGCGGCAAGCACAAACCGATCTTTACCCCAAACGTTGACACGGGCGATTTCGTGATCGTCGTCAACGCTGATAAGGTGGCCGTAACCGGCGCCAAGCTGGACCAAAAAATCTACTATCGTCACTCGGGTTACCCCGGTGGTCTGAAGGAGCGATCGCTTCGCGAGCAGCTTCAGCGATCGCCCGAGCGCGTCATCGAGGCGGCGGTTCGTGGCATGCTACCCAAGAATAAGCTTGGTCGCGCGATGTTCCGTAAACTGAAGGTCTATGCGAGCCCGACGCACCCCCATCAGGCTCAGCAGCCCAAACCGTTGGTTATTGAGGAGAGGGACTAAGTGGCTGAGAATCGTTACTTTTATGCAGTTGGTCGGCGCAAGACCTCGGCGGCGCAGGTCCGCCTCTATCCAGAGGGGACCGGTCGTATCGTCGTGAACGAGAAGCCGGCCGAGGAGTACTTCACGCGACCGCAGGACCTGAATGCACTGTTTGCACCGTTGCAGGCCACGGGTCACGAGGGGAGTTTTGATATCACCGTCAAGGTGACCGGCGGCGGCATCACCGGACAGTCTGATGCAGTCAAGATGGGGATTGCCCGCGCACTGCTCAAGTATGATGAGGAGCTGCGACCGACACTGCGCCGCGGCGGCTTTCTGACGCGGGACCCCCGTGCCAAGGAGCGCAAGAAGCCCGGGCTCAAGCGGGCCCGCAAAGCGCCGCAGTACACCAAGCGCTAACCATCAACGGTTCGGTCGCGAACGGGTGGTGAAGGCGGACGACAGACCGAGCACCGGCACAGTACCTTCATCACCTTTAGTTGCTTTCTATCAGTTCGTGATGGACTTCCCCTCCCGCTGGGAGGGCCGAGGAACTCGAAGCGTACTGGTGCTGGCGACCGCCGGCCGAGAATCCGCGTAAATCTTCAACCTCAAGAAAAGAAAGAGGCGACTCACTTGCTGTGGGTCGCCTCTTTTTGTTGCCGGCTTCTGATGTGTACAAAGAGGCCATGAACTCTGCGTTTATTTTGTAGCAATCTCTTCATCGACTCGCTTTGCAGACCCGGCGAGAGCGGTTCCGGCAGCCGGGTCCGTCACCACCTGCCGAGCCTGAGAGGAGCGCCGGCCTCAACACCTGGCTGGCGGTCGATGGATGCCCGGTTGACAACCCCGTTTTCGCCCTCACTTTCATCCAGAAAGCGCAAGGAGGAGTCATGGTGCAACGCGTGCAACGGCGTTTGTTGCTGATTATCACCCTGACCGTGCTCTGGCTGGGCGCCTGGCGCGCCGATGCGGCCCTGCCACCCTCGGCCGCCTGTTGCACAGCCACTGTGCCCGCGAGTGGCGTCGCGGATGTCCGTGTCGGAGTTTTCTGCCTGGATTTCAACCATACGTTTCCCCGCACAACAGCGCTGACCAGCCTCTCGACCGAGGCGAACAGTTCCGAATCCTTGCCCATCGAGCAGTGTGTCGTGGAGCCTGGCTATCTGCGCTGGGCGCTGCTCTACTCGATGGAACAGGGTGACGTGGAGGTAGACCATTGGCCTGTTCAGCTTGCCTCATGGTTCCTCATCGAGATCTCCCAGGGCAAGCACACCGTCGCGGACATCAACAAGGATAATGCCTGGCACTTCGACAGTGCTACAACGGCAGCCCAGAAGGCGCGAGCGCGGACGATTGCCCAGTACGGGTGGGATCAGTTTCAGACGGCCGGTGAGCCTCCGGCCTGCGACAGCTCTGGTGGTAGCCTCTGCACGGCCTTCACGGCGGGCGATATTGGACTCTCCTTCTCTCAACTCGTGCCTTTCGACCCCTCGCCACACGGCTCTGAGCCATTCCGCGGGATCGGCACACTCAGGCTGACCAACAACCGCACCACCGCCCAACAGATCCAGATTCCATACGGGATCGGGTTGCCAACCGGCTCGAACAATCAAAAATTGCTCACCTACCCTCTGGGTTCACTGCGGGTCACGAAGTTCCGCGACCGCAACAGCAACGGCGTGCGCGACTCGGACGAACCCTGGGATGGCCCGGCGGTCCAGATCAATCTGGATGCACCCGCCGGCCACGTGGATACTCGCAACACCGACAGCAACGGCCAGGTCCTCTGGAGCGAGCTCGCGCCGGCCGAGTATACGGTTTCTGAGACCGTTCCGGCCGGCTACTGTGCCACCACGCCGGCCTCCTTCCAGGCCCTGGTTCAGGCCAATAAGACGACCGAGGTTGCATTCGGGAATCGGGGCGGCGACCTGGAGGTCTTCAAGTTTGATGATCGCAACGGTAACGGGGTTCAAGATCAGAATGAGCCCCCGCTGGCCGGCGTCACCATCACCGCCACCTTCCCCGATGGCCACAAAGAGAGCAGGCAAACGGATTCGAGCGGCTTCGCTCGCTGGACCGATGTGCCCGGCGGGTCGTACACGGTCACCGTCACGCTGCCTGCCGGCACCCGAAGCACCACGCCCACGACCCAGAGCGTAACGGTGACGCCCTGCCAGACCGCGCGCATCACCTTTGGCTGCCAGGCGCTCGGCAGCCTGTTGATTCACAAATTCTACGATCGCAACCGAAACGGCGTGGAGGACGCCGATGAGGGCTGGATCGGTCCGCCGGTGAGCTTCCAGGTTTCCGGTCCCAGCCTCAACAACAGCGCTCAGACCAATCAGTATGGCGATCTTCGCTGGAATAGCCTGGCACCGGGGAACTACACCATCACTGAGGCGGTTCCAACCGGGGCGTGCACGACCGGCTCGAACCCACGGACGGTTGCGGTCGCTGCAGGCCAGGAAGCCCGTGCGGCCTTTGGCAATGCCTGGGGCCGCATTGAGGTCTTCACGTTCAACGATGCCAACCGCAACGGCACGCGCGATGAGGCCGACACCGCTTTCGACGGCATCCCGCTCACACTGCGCTTCCCCGATAGCCACACTGAGAGCCGCATGAGCGATGGCAACGGGATAGTGCGCTGGGACGACCTCCCGTCAGGCCAATACACGGTTGAGGCCAATTTCCCGGCCGGCTACACGGCCACGGGGGCGACCAGCCGGACCATCGACCTGCAGCCCTGCCAGCAGAAGGTGGTGAGCTTCGGTGCTTACTACTTCTTGACTCACCCGAAGGGCATGGCGGTGAATGAAGCGACCGACCGGCTCTACGTCGCTTACCGCGGCCCGGAGAAGGACGGTGACTATCCCGACCCGGCCCTCGCGATCGTCGACGCGAACCCGCTCAACCCGACCTTCCACCGCATTCTCAACGTAGTGAAGAGCGGCATCGGCACGCATCCTGTCGGTGTGGCCGTTAACCCGGACACCAACGTGGTCTACGTCGCGAGTTTTGGCGATGGTTTTGTCACCGCGCTCAATGCGACGACCGGCGCCGTGTTGGCGCAGATTGATCCGAGCGGCTCCAGTGACAATGCCCGACCGCTCTGGGTGGCGATCAACCGGACCCTCAAGCACATCTACGTCGCCAATTACGGCACCGACACCGTGGCGGTCATCGACGGAAACCCGGCCAGCCCGACGTTCAATCAGGTCCTCCGCGAGATCTTTGATGAGTTCGCGGCGCCCTGGTACGTGGCCGCCGATCCGTACGGCTCCGTTTATGTCGGCGATCGCGAAAAGCAGCCCTTCCGCATTCGTGCCTACCGCGATAGCGGCTCGGACTTTACCATGGTGGGCGATATCCTACTCGACGGCGCCGCGAATCATCCACCGGTCGGCTCACCCTACGTCATCGCCCTCAAGCCGACCCTGGGGCAGTACCGGCTCTACTTCACCATCGCCGTGGACCCGGCGCGCGCCAACCCTGACCGAGTTATCACCGTCAACATTGCATCCGATGCTGGTGGCGGCACGGTCAACCCGGCCAGCTACAGCAAGTTGGCCGAGACGGCCACCGGCCCGTTGAGCGAGGGCGGCATTTTCTACAATGGTCTCACCAATCACGTCTACGTCACTGAGGGTGGCGCTGCCGACGAATTTAACTGCAACGAACCGCGCGGCTCGCTCCACACCCTCGCAGTCGACGGCAGCCACCTGAGCGAGGTCACCACCGCTTCGGCGGCCATCGAGCACGGCGCCGGCAGCTACACCATGTGGAACCCCTTCGCCGTGACGGCGAACACCAGCACGGGCTACGTCTACGTTGGCGATCGCTGCCTGGACGAGGTGCTGGTGCTGCGTGACGGTCTCGGCACCGATCCGACACCGACGCCCGGACCCACGCAGACGCCCACGGCGACGCCGGGTGCGGCCTGGCCG
>DOUV01000216.1 GCA_003520455.1 Chloroflexota bacterium
CGGACGCTGGAGGAATTCGGGCGTCTCGATGGCCTGGTCAACAACGCCGGTGTGCTCGAGCCGATTGCGCGCCTGGCCGAGGCAGATCCAGCTGCGTTCCGGTGGGCTTTCGACGTCAATCTGTACGGGCTCCTCTATACCGCTCAGGCCGCGTTGCCCGCGCTGCGCGCGACCGGCGGGCGCATCGTCAACGTCAGCACCAGCGCAGCGGTTCGCGCTTACGCGGGATGGGGGGCCTATTGCACGTCGAAGGCGGCGGCGTTCATGCTGACTCGGATCATGGCGCTCGAAGAACCGCGGGTTGTGGTGGTCGCCTTCAATCCTGGTGCGACCGACACCGGGATGCAGGCGCTTGTCCGCCGCGAGGGGCAGGCGGCGATGTCGGCCGAGCGGTACGAGTACTTGACCAGGCTCAAGAGGGAAGGCCGGCTCCCGCCGCCTGAGCGGCCCGGCCGCGCACTGGCCTGGGTTGTGCTGCGCGCGCCCACTGTGCTGAGCGGCGAGATGGTGCGGGGCGACGACGAGCGGGTACAGGCCGGGGTGAAGTCGATTTTCGGGTGAGGTCCTGCATCCGGGTTCAGCGACCTGCGCAGCCGGCTTCTCGAAAACTGCTTTCGGGGCGATTGTTGTGGTCGCCCCAGTCTGTTGGGCGCGATTTCAACTCCAACGCGCGTCTCTTGGGGGCTCGTCGCCTATTGTTTGCGCGGGAAACTCTGTTATAATTGAGTCTCAAGAGCGACTCGCTCCGAGCGTAGGCCGAACCTCACCGCAGTTTCAAAGCACCTCATCATTCCTCGCGCTCGAGCCTTTTCTCGTCATTCCACACATAGACGTACCCGTGGTGGTTTCGCTTGTAACCCGGTGCGTGCCAGCCCGTGTGATCGTCCCTTACGTTGGTGGCGTATCACCAAGAAGTGATGTGTCCTCAGAGAGCCGCGTTGTGCTCAACCCTACTTCCATCCTTCTGGCGATCCTTGAAGCTGTAGCGTCGAGGATGTAGCCAGCCTCTTCTACTCCAGCATCTACGCAGCGCTCGCCGCGAACCCAGGCGTTGGCAATGCGTGATGCCTGGAAAGTCTGCAATCCCACACACTGGAGGAACACGCTTGCCGCATCGTTGTGCGGCGCTGTTGCCGCTGCGATTGCATCATGGCCGCCAAAGCGATCGCGTGGGCCTGGCGCCGGACCTTGCGCCAGCAGTCCAGGTGGTGCTCGGACGGTCGGGGGGTACGCCCTCGTCTGACGCGCCGCTCTCTCCTGGCCGATTGGCACTCTTCCTCGTCTCTCTATCTCCAAACGCTAGCGTTTATGGAGGGGCGGGCGTTGCCGCCCGGTGGGCCCCCGAACGGTCAGCCGGCCCGCGTCCGGCCTGGCTGTCCTCCACCGCCAAATGGGACCCGGCGCGCGCCCGAGTTGGCGCGCGCCGGAGAGGGAGAGGACCCGATGAGTCGGCGTGTTGGGTGCAGGCTTGACCTCGTTCCAGTCCCTTGCGCTCATCGGGTTCGTCGTGATTGCCTCCATCGAGGCGACAGTTCGATCGGTGTCTCAAGTGCTCGAGGAAGGAGTATGGATGATGACACGCTCGCATCGACTCATTGCTCTGGTGGTCGTCCTGGGTGTGCTGGCTGGTCTGCTGCCAGCTGGTGCCGCGACCGCCTCGCCTGGAGGGACGGCCGCCCTGCCTGCGGCCCAACCACTCACCAGTCGCGTGCTCTTTTTCGCCTCCGACGGCATGCGTCCGGATCTGATGGACAGGTATGTGGCGGAGGGGGCGATGCCCACCTACGCCGATCTCATCAGGCGCGGTGTCGAGGGCGACAACGGCCTGCTCCAGGGCTTTCCGCCGAATACTGGCGTGGGCTGGTACACGCTCGCGACAGGCACCTGGCCAGGTGAGCACGGCTCGACGAACAACACGTTCCATCGCACCGGCGCTGACTTCTCCAGCCGCACCTCGTTCTCCACACCCGGTATCGTCCAGGCCGATACGCTCCAACAGGCAGCCGAGCGCGCCGGCAAGAAGGTGGCCCAGATCGACTGGGTCGGCGGCCGGAATGCCAACATCGCCGGCCCAACCGTCGACTTCGTGACCTTCTTGTCGACCCGCGGTGTCCTGGTAGCGCCGGTCGATCCGGGCGAGCAGGCTGGGGCCGCCGCGTTCGGTCTTTCGTATCAGGCGGCGTCGTTTGCTCCTGCCGCTGGCTGGACCAACGTCCCGGCGGGTGACCCGGTGGCCCCGCCTGAGGAGACTACGCTCACCATCGCCACGACGTTCTCATCCCAGAACCCGACGCGCGTCTACGATGTCTACATCTATGACAGCGTCGTCGATGGCACGGCAGCCTACGATCATGTCATCCTGGTGCGCAGCGCTGCCTCGAAGGATGGGAGCCAGGCCGCGGTAAACCTGGCCGTCGGCGACTTCGAAGAGATCAAGCTCACCGGTGCGGATGGCCTGATCGGGGCACGGGCCGGGCAGACCGCCGGCTTCTACACCAAGCTGATCTCTCTCGCGCCTGATCTCTCGACCTTCAAGCTCTATTTCACCTCGGTCGAGCGGGTGATCGCAAGCTGCGCGACTGCGGCGTGCAACGCGCTTCCCGCCGGTGGGGCGGGGGAGGACCGGCTCGAGAAGTACATCGCCGACAACCTGCCCACCTACATCGCGGCCGACTTCGCGCCGCTCGAAGCACGTATCATCGACGAGGAGACCTACGTCCAGCAGGGGCGCGACCTGGAGAAGGCCTTCGCGGATGCGGTGCTCGACTACATCCTTGGCACGCTACAACCCGACACCGACATCGCCTTCGTTGGCTACCCGGTGACCGACGAGTTCTCGCACCAGTTCATGGCACTCGTGACGCCCACGGATATCGACGGGAACCCGAACCCGTACTACGACAATGTCGATGGACTGGGTCCACCTGATGGCCGGGTGGCGATCCGCGAGGGATATATCCGCAGCGCCTATGCCGAGGCCGACGCCAAGCTCGCACGGGCGCGCCAGCTTTTGGGTGGCAACCTGACAACCTTCGCCTCCTCCGACCACGGCTTCGCCCCACAGTGGTACGCGGTCAACGCCCGTCGTGTCCTCTTCGAGGCGAGTGTCAGCGGCACGAGTCTTCAGGCGAGCGGCGCTGATACAGCGAGCAACTGTGGCGCGACGACAACTGATCTTACGAAGGCCTGCTGGGCCGGCGGCACGGTCCAGATCTACGTCAATCCAACGCTGCCAGACGGGATCACCTATGATGCCGTCCGAACGGCCGTCGTCGATGCTTTTGCATCGCTGGCCGACCCGGCGAATCCCGGAGCCAAGGTCGTCGACCGGATCATGTTGAAGGAAGAACTTCGCAATGTCGACGGCAGTGACTCGCTCCACCCCAACCGGAGCGGAGATGTGGTCGTCGTCCTCCGGCCGCCGTATCAATCCGACGCAGCCACGCCCGGTCAAAAGATCGCCTTCTCACAGTTCTTCGGCCAGCACGGCTACCTACCCAACCTGGTCGACCTGGCGCACAACGTCAACATGCACGGGACGTTCGTCGCGGCCGGGCCAGGCGTCCGCCATCAGGATCCCGTCGAGGGCATTCGGGCGATCGACCTCGCGCCGACCCTGGCCTTCTTGATGGGCATTCCTGGGCCGCAGAACGCCCGCGGGAAGATTCTTTACCAACTCCTCCCAAGACCAGGGCAGTACAAAGAGGCGACCATCCTCGACATCAGCGACTACCACGGCCAACTCGTCCCGCTCTCCGAGACCGCTGACAGCGTCGGCCCTACCTTCGCCATCGGCGGCGCAGCGTTCCTCAAGCCGTGGTTCGATGCCTACCGCGCCGAGGCACAGGGTGGCTCGATCACAGTTGCGGGTGGTGACTCGGTCGGCGCGACGCCCCCGATCTCGAGCTTCTTCGGCGACAAACCCACTATCGCGCTCATGAACCTGATGGGCTTTGACGCTGATGGACTCGGGAACCACAACTTCGATAAAGGTCAGACCTACCTGCGCACCGAAGTGATTCCTCTGGCCCAATTCCCGTACCTATCGGCGAACGTCATTGATCCGGCAACCGGGAAAACCCCGGCGGAATGGAACCCCTCGCACGTGTTTTCGTTCCCCGGCTTCAAGCTCGGTGTGGTCGGCTTTTCTAACAGTGATCTCACGACGCTGATCTTCCCCGGAAACCTCGATCCGTTCGTAGTCACCGATCCGGTCGCCGCCGTCAACGTCGAGGTCGTGCGGTTGAGGTCGAAGGAGAACGTCAACGCAATCATAGCGATCGGCCACGAGGGGGCGACGGATGGAACGCTGACCGATCCGACCGGCCCGCTGATCGATCTGGCGGACAACGTCTCGAACGTTGACGCCGTAATCGGCGATCACACCGACTTCCAGGTCATCTCCACCCGACCAAACGGGGTGCTGGTGACCGAGAACCGTAGCAAGGGCATTCGATTCACGCGCCTGCGCCTGGTTGTAGACACGAACACGAAGCGGGTCATCTACAAGACCGCCGACTTCCACAAGCCGTGGGATATCGGCGTGACGCCGGATCCCGAGATTCAGGCCCGCATCGATGAATTGAACGCCGAACTCGCCCCGATCTTCAGCACGGTGATCGGCAACTCGGCGGTCTTCATCCCGCGCGCGGATGCCTGCGGCAACTCCGCCGGCCGTACCTGCGAGTCGTTGGTTGGCAACGTCACCACCGATGCGATGCGGAACACCTACAACACCGACTTCGCGATCACGAACGCCGGTGGCTTGCGCGCCGACCTGACCTGTCCAACCACCGACAACCCGAACGACTTCTGCCCACCGTACACGCCTCCACCGTACCCCATCTCGCGCGGTCAAGTACTGGCTGTGCTCCCCTTCGGCAACGTCGTCGCCACCCTTGATGTGGACGGCGCGGAGCTGAAGACGATGCTGGAGAACGGAGTCTCGACGATGCCCGCCGTGAGCGGCCGCTTCGCACAGGTTTCCGGTCTTTGCTTCACCTACGACATCTCGGCCCCGGCCGGCAGCCGCGTCACCGGCGCGGTCCGCCAGGCGGCCGACGGGAGTTGCACGGGCGCCGCGGTGGA
>DOUV01000523.1 GCA_003520455.1 Chloroflexota bacterium
GCGGCGAACGCCTTCGCGGCCTGCTCGGCGTGGTCGCGGTCTTCGGCGTTGTAGATCTCCGCCAGCGCGGCCTTGGTCCTTGTGCGCCGACTTCGGGGGCGCGGCGAGGACATTGCCGATCTTGTGCCACCAGCACCGCTGCTCTTTCGTGTCGGCGAACACGTCGCGCAGCGCTTTCCAGAACCCCAGTGCGCCGTCGCCGACGGCGAGCACCGGGGCGCGCATCCCGCGCCGCTTGCAACTGCGGAGCAGGTCGGCCCACGACTCCGAGCTCTCGCGGTGCCCGTCATCGAGGGCGATCAACTCCTTGGCCCCGTCGGCGCGGACGCCGATCATCACCAGCAGGCGCACCTTGTCCTGCGCGAGCCGGACCTTCAGGTGGATGCCATCGACCCACACGTACACGTAGTCGGTGCCGGACAGGTCGCGCTGCCCGAGCGCGGTCGCCTCGCCCTGCCAGTCCTTGGTCAGCCGGGTGACCGTGGCCGCCGACAACCCGTGCCCGGTGCCGAGGAACTGCTCCAGCGCCGGCCCGAAATTGGAGGAGGAGAGCCGTGCAGGTACAGCAGTGGCAACACCTCGGCCACCCGCGGCGAATTGCGTGCCCACGCGGGCAGGATCGCCGAGGAGAACCGCTGCCGCTCCCCGGTGGCCGGGTCGATGCGCTTGTCGTTGACCCGCGGCTGCCGAACCGGGACCGCACCCATCGCCGTGACCACCTCCCGTTCGGCGTGGTAGCCGTTGCGCACCACCAGCCTCCGGCGGTGCCCATCGACCTCGTCGGCGAACGCCTCGACATAGGCGATGACCTCGGCCTGCAACGCCGTCGCAAGCATCTGCCGCGCCCCGTCACGCACGATCTCATCCAGCAGCGACGAGCTGGCCGTGTTCTCGTTGGACGCCTCCGCGTCCTGGACTACCTTGAGCATCAGCGCACCTTCCCGAACCAGCGCACCAACGCCGGTCCTGATCAGAGTTCTGTGACAAGACGATCTTCCTCGGGAAGGTGCGCTCCTTCACGTCACCCGGCCGGAGGGCGATCCACAGGTTCTGATCATTGCTCTCTTCAGAACCCGCCCGAAGGGGTATCACCGGACCTCGTCGACGAGGTCTGGACCTCGCTCGAGCAACCCATCCCCGAGGCGATCGATCACCTGGGCTCTTGGGCCACGCTAACGTCAAAGGACGACCAGGCCTTGAGGACGTATGTCCAAATGGTCGGGTCGAGGCATCCCGATTTTGCCGACCTGGCACGGGACTGGCACCTTCGGACTGCTGGCGAGTTAGCCAGCGATGACCTGGTTCAGGCGTACCGGCTTGAATCCTTTGTGAACACGGGCTCGCAAATCAGGGCTGGCGCTGGCGAGTCCTGCACTCTCCAGGGGGAGGAGGAGGAGGAGGAAGAGGAGGGAGTGACATGACCCCAAAAATCTGTCAAGTCGAAACGTTAGTCTCCACTCGCTTGGCCTGCTCCTCGAACCAGGCTTGCTTGTACTCCAAGGGCGTGCAGTAGCCCAGGCTGCTGTGCGGCCGCTCGCCGTTGTACTGGCACCGGTACTCCTCCAGCTTCACCCGCGCCGCTCCTCCTGATGCGAATACCTCCATGTTCAGGCACTCATCGCGCACGCTGCCGTTAAAGCGTTCCTCCCGCCCGTTCTGCCAGGGACTCCCCGGGTCGATGTACAACGTCTGCACCCCCTGCCCCGCCAGCCACAGCCGCAGCGCCACCGCGCTGCATTCCGGCCCGTTGTCGCTACGGATGGATTCCGGCGCCCGGTGCTCCCCGAACAGCCGCGTCAGCACCTCAATTACCCGCTCTGCCGGCATTGAACTGCCCACCGTGATCGCCAGCCCTTGCCGCGTGAACTCGTCCATCAGCGTTAGTATCCGTAACGGCGCTCCGTTGTGCGTCTGGTCCTTCAAGAAATCGTAGCTCCACACGTGCCCCGGGTAGTTGGCCGGCACCGGCGTCGCGTTGGCCCGCTGGCCGCGCCGCTTCCGGGGTTGCTTGCGCACCTGCAAGCGTGCCCGCTGCCAGAGCCGCTGCACCCGCTTCTTATAGACTATGTGCCCCTCACGCTTAAGCAACACATGGATGCGTCGATAGCCATAGCGTGGATGCTTCTCGGCCAGCGCCGCGATCCGCTCCGCCAACGCACTGCTACGCTCAGGCCGCGGCTGGTAGCTGGAGGTCGAGCGATTGAGCCCCAGCAACAGGCAAGCCCGGTGCGTTGAGAGCCCCTTCGCCATCAGGAAACGCACCGCTTCGCGCCGCTCGGTCCAGCTCAGGGTTTTTTTCCAGCAGCTCCTTAAGCGCATCGACCTCCAGGTCACGGTCCGCCAGCAGGCGTTTGAGCCGGCTATTCTCGCGTTCCAGTTCCTTGAGGCGAGCCGCCTCGTTGACCGACATGCCGCCATAAACTCGACGCCAGCGGGAGAAGGTGGTCTCACTGATCGCGTACTCGCGGCAGATGGAGCTGATGGTTTGCTCCTCGCGCTCGGCGAGTGGCAGGATCTTGATAATCTGCTCCGGCGAAAACTGGCTTTTCTTCATGTTCGTCCTCCCGTTCTTTGGAGGAGTCCACCATATCAGACTGCCAGATTCCGGGGGTCAACACACCCCCAGCCTGGATCAGTGTCGGACAGTGCTGCACGCATAAGGCTTGGGCTTGCACCCACAGTTGCTGCGCAACCTGCCAGAACTTGTCGATAACAATAGGATTACAGAACGGTCCACAAGCTGGGTCGTGCCCCGTCGGATCGGTGTAGCGCAGCGGATTATTCAGGGCGTAGCTATACCGATTGAGCGCGGCGGGCTGGCCCGGCTCGGGCACGAGGGGATCGGGCGAGACGAACAGGCCCAGCGCCGGGGCGTAGTAGCGCGCCTGATAGTCGTAGAGGGAGCTGCTGCCCTCCACCCGCTGGCCGGTGAAGCGCCGCTCGGTGGTGCTGCTGCCTTCGCGCTGGCGG
>DOUV01000712.1 GCA_003520455.1 Chloroflexota bacterium
ACAGCCTCGGCCACGGCCGGGCCCCCGCTCACGATCCGATGACTCACCGGGTAGGCCAGCCAGCGCTGCACATCGTCGGCCGTAATGCTGACCTGGCTATCCGCGCGGTTGAGCACGATCTGGATGCACTCGCGCGGATAGCCGAGTGTCTCGCTGAGGTCCAGGAAATGACGGGCATTCTTGAGCGGGCCAACTTCAGGGGCCACAATCAAGAGGATTTGATCGGTCCGGTCGAGGATCGAGAGCACCCGCTCGTCATAGACGGCCGGGCAGTCAACGACAATATAGTCAAACAGACGAGGGAGCACCTCGAGGATACGTCCGAAGTGTTCGCTCGTCACCAGTTCGGCGTGCTCGGGGCGCACCGGGCCGAGCAACACGCGCAGGCCCAAGGGGTCATAGCGCTCCATGATTCCCTTGACGAATTCGCCATCCAACTCAGCGTCGGGCTCGCGCTCCAGAACCTCGACAATATCGAGGATGGTGTGGATGGGCGTCAGATCAAGGAACAAACCGACATCGCCGAGACTCAAATCGGCGTCCACCAGAGCGACGTCGCGCCCCGTCTCCTGGCGAAGCGACACCGCCAGATTGACGGCGATCGTCGTCTTCCCGATCCCCCCCTTGGCGCCGAAGACCGCGACGATATGGCCGAGCGAGCCGCTCCGCCGCCAGACCAAAGGCCCGGTCGGCACGGTCATCTGGCGCGAGCGCTCAACGCGCTCCTCGATGATACGAGCGTAGACATCGCGGATGGTGGTCCGCAACTGGCGGCTATCGAGGGGGCGCGCCACAAAGCCTCGTGCCCCGGCCAGCATCGCTCGACGCATCACTTCGGGCTCTGCGTGCGCACTGATGACGATCACCCCGACGTGACGCGCTCGCCGGGTGATTTGCCACACCGCCTTCGGGATCTCCTCCCCCTGCATCGTGTCCGAGATCACGACGATATCCGCCTGCTCGGCTTCCAGCAGTGGAAACAGGTCGGCGCTCTGGGTGGCCTGGCCGATGACCGCAATATCAGGGTCGAAGCTGAGCATCGTGGCGGTGAGTTGGCGGGACTCAGGCAGCGAGTCGAGCAGAAGGACACCGATCGGCGCAGTCATGCTTGGGCCTCGTACCAGGGAACCACTAACTCGATGCGAGTCCCCTGGGTCAACGCACTTTCGATCCGGAGCGAACCACCAATCAACTCCGCCCGCTCCCGCATATTCAGCAGACCAAAACTGTAGCGCTGATCATACGTCTCCTCGACCCGGGGCAGATCGAAACCAGCGCCGTCGTCCTCCACCGTCGAGTGCAGCAGTCCTGCCTCGAGGTCACAGCGGAGCGACACCCATACGTTCTGGGCCCGCGCGTGTTTGCGGGCGTTGTTGATCGCCTCCTGGAAGATTGCGAAGATGACACGTGCAACCTGGGGTTGGAGTTCCAGATGCCGATCAAGCGTCTCCGCCATCAAATGATAGTGCGTCTTGGGATCGCTCTCGCGGATTTGCTCGAGGTACTGCTCAAGTGCCGCCAGCAGCCCCTTAGTCTCCAACACCAGCGGCCGCAGCCCAAAGCTGAGCGCCCGAGCATCACGAACCGCCTGGCGGGCCGTCTGGCGGAGGTAGTCGAGTTGCTCGATGAGCGCGTCGTTGTCGAGCCGCCCCTGATCCAGGAGGGAGCGCGTGTGATCGACGATGACGACACTGGCCGCCAGAACCTGGATCAGGCCATCGTGGAGATCGCGGGCCAACTCGCGGCGAACATCCTCCTGAGCTTTGATGATACGGTCGCGCTCCTGGCGGAGACTCTCATACAGTTGCGCGTTTTGGAGCGCGATGGCGATCTGCGAGGCGAAGATGTGGAGCAATTGAGCGTCCCGCTCCGTGTAGTTCGCGCGGCCGCGGCGGCGCGTCACGTTGAGCACGCCGATTGTACGCCGCTGGACGGTCAGCGGGATGCTCATCGCGCTGCCGATGGCGCCACCGCGCGCCAGCAGCTCGTAGGGCGTACCCTCCAACCCTCCCAGCAAGAGCAGAGGACGTTCCTCACGCACCACCTGCCCACCGATACTGTTTTCGAGCGCGACCTCGGTATCCAGCACGGCACGGGGGGGGAGACCGCGCTGGGCGACCATGACGAGGCGTTCCCGCTTCTCGTCTAGAAGCATCAAGGAAACGGTGTCGGGGAGAAACGCTCGCGCAACCTGGAGGATAATTTGATCGTGGAGTTCCTCCAGCTCGAGGGTACTCGTGAGCGTTCGACCGAGCTCGAGAAGGTAGATAATCTCGGAGAGTCGCTCCTTCTCGGCCACGAGATCGCGCCGCTGGAGCCACCGGCGCACCGCGAGAACGATCTCTTCCTCGACCAACGGCTTGGGAAGATAGTCGAACGCGCCGTAGCGCATCACCTCCGTTGCCTGAGCGATGGTCCCGTTCTCGGCCAGCACGATGATATCGGTGTCGGGGAAACGGCTGCGAACCTCAGCCACCCCCGTCAACCCAACCGCACCCAGATCGAGGATCGCGAGGGCGCTCGGGCCTTCCACCAGGAGTTCCAGAAGCTCCTTGACCGAAGAGACCTCTTGTGCTGCCAGATCAAGACCGCTCAGCGCCTCAGAACAGAGGGCGCACACGTCAGCATTCGGTTCGAGCAGATAAATCCAATCACCCATGCGTTACCGCTCCACCTCAAGGGTGTAGACGACAGCGGTCGGGGCCGCGGACGCATCGCTGCGACGGTCGATGCTCACGATCGTGACCTTTCTGACATCGGGCACGCGTTCGAGGGCTTGAGCGAACTCCAAAACCAGGGGCGTGCTCCCACCCGTTCCCACCACGCGGACGGTCGAGCCCGCGCCGGGGATGACACTCGTGATGATCACGCGTGGTGGCAGGGCTTCCGTCATCGGCTGAAGCAGTAATGAAATCGGCCCGCCTTGCTCCTCCAGTTGGCGCACCTGCTGCTCGAGTGTATCCGCCTGGATGAGCATCGTCTGGATTTGCTGGCGCAGTTGGGATTCCCGCACCAGTGCCTGGTCAGTCGCGCGCACCTGCTCCCGCGAGAGCATCACGGCGGCCTGGGTGCGCGCCAACTGCCGATCATTCCGAATCTTGATCACCCCCAGCGGCACAAGCGTCAACAAGGCGAAGAGCAGCATCGCCAGGCCAAGAAGTTCTGGAAATCTACGCCCGAGGGGAGGTGCGATTGAGACGCGCCGCCGGTCACGAGGCAGAAGGTTGATATCGAGAAAGTCGGCTTGCATCAAGCACCGCAATCGATAGAGGATACCCGGCAACGTTATTGATGAACGGGTTGGCGCACCAACGAAAATGGGAGATGGGAAGGACACCAGGAAGGCTCGGGCTCTGGTACTATCCATGGTCCGTTGAGACTTGGTCGGCGGACCACTGGCCATTCCGGCCGCCGCTCTGCTCCAGCCTTCCCCCCGGCTCTTCAGTGCCGCCGTGCTCCAGGCTCAAATGCCCGCCGTTCCAAACAGAAGGTACCGGTTCTAGTATTACGGATCAGCGGCTTGCTGTCAACGAGAGCAACAATTCCAGGCGTATCACTTCAGAGTTGCTTCAACGCCAACCCCATGTTTGCCAGATAGTGGGTCACAGGAAGATCGGGCGGCGTCTCGAACGGCGCCGGGGCCAGGACGGCCGGATGCCCGAGTGCCACCTGAACAACCTCCCGCAACAGCACCTGGTCTGAGAGAGCACCGGTCAGATGAATCGGCACCGCCGGGTGAAGATAGCTACCACTCGGCTCGCGATTGTAATCGGCGATGGCCAATCCCAGCGCCTCGGCCGCGCGGGTCACCTTGTCGTCGGGCCGCGCAAGCAAGGGCGCGTGCAGCGGCCAGACCCGCACCAGCCGGGGGAGGGCCTCGTCCACGACCACCACACTCAGCACGGCCCGCTCGAGATCGACGACGATGGTGTGGCGGTGACCCACCGCACGAATCAGGGCAAGTTGCTTGAGATCGATCGCGGCGGGCGCGACGGCGGCCAGATCGAGCACGGCCAGATAGGCGTCGAGCACCGAGCGCGGCATGGCCAGGACGTAGACGACGCGCTGCGAGGGCGGGCCGACCAGTTGCCAGGCAAGGTAGACCTCGTCGAGATCCAGGTTTTGCGCCGCCGCTGCCCGTACCTCCTCATCACCCGGTACGCCGGCGCCCGCCACCGAGAGCATCCGGGTCGTCACCGCCACGCCGGGCACGCCCACGATCACGCCCTCGCGCGGCGGCTGGTGAACGTCCCACAGCCGCTGCACCGCTCCCGCCACCGCCTCAATGTCCCGCACCCGGCCATCGGCAATTGCGCCCCGCGGGATCGGGGCACTGCCCCACCGCACCACGTGCTCCTCACGCACCGCGAGCAGGCGGGCCGTCTCCTCCTCGAGCAGGAGCGTCACCCGCTCTGGCTTGAGAAGATCACTGAGGCGCGACATCACGGGAAAACCTTCAACTCCCACTGCGCCAGTTGGCCTTCGTTGGACTCGATCTTGTCGATCACCTCGAGCGCCCACAGTCCCTGGGCGCTCTCTTTACTAAACGCGGTCCCCAATTGGGGCACCGTGGTGGGTTTGAACTCGCGTTGGAGATTCTTCGCCCCGGCATCCTGGCCACGCTCGTGGAGCGTAACGCGCGTCCCGCGTGGCGAGACCAGGGCGACCTCGAGGTCGCCCGCGTTCGGGTGGAGAATGTTGATAAAGACCTCAACGTAGCGTACCGGAACATCCTGGGTGATTTCGACCGTACTGACCGCCTTCTGTTCCGGATCGTCCGGAATCGGCAGGTCGGGGTTTTCGTTCTTAGCGGCCACGATCGGCGTCGGCGTCGCTGTCGGCGAGCTGGTCGGCGTGGACGTGATCGTCGGCGTGAGCGATGGGATTGGCGTCGAGGACGGAATCCGGGTCGCCGTGCTGGTTGCGCCTGGCGTCCCGACTGGTGCAGTGCCTACCCGCGTGAAGTTGATCTCGACAACTTGATGGCCTTTCCCACCAATACCGCAGTCCGTGGTGTCTGTGTCAAAGGTAAGCTTCGGGGAAAGTTCCTTGCCAGTATCGCGCTCAATAATCTGGGCATACCAGTGCCCAGCTTTCGGCTTGTTGTCGAGGACGACGTCCCAATACCCAGCCGGCTTGGTTGGGTCCTCACCTGAAGGGAGCGAGTAAAACTGATCGTCGCGAGCGCCATCCCACCAGACGCGAACGCGAATGCCGTTGAGCGGCGTCCCGCTCTCAGTCTGAACCGTTCCAAAAACCTGGGTCAGGGCACAGTTGGGCCGGAAGAATGGGTAGCTGGCTGTAAATTGGTACGGGTTCGGTGTGCTGGTCGGCGACAACGTTGGACTCGGCGGGAACGTAGCCGTCGGGACGACCTGGGTCGGTGGCACGGCCTGGGTCGGCCGGGCCGGTGGGCGCGTGTTGGT
>DOUV01000341.1:0-224 GCA_003520455.1 Chloroflexota bacterium
GACGGCGGCGAGGCGGCGCTGCTCGGCATCCCCGATCACCCGGTCGAATTGGACTGGGCCAATGACGTCGTCTTCAAAGGAATCACCCTGCGCGGCATCGTTGGCCGCCGCCTTTGGGAGACCTGGTACACCGTCCGCGACCTGCTGCAGGGCGGCTTGGTCGATCTGCGCCCGGTGATCACGCACCGCTATGCGCTGGCCGACTTCGATCAGGCGATGGACAC
>DOUV01000341.1:254-5304 GCA_003520455.1 Chloroflexota bacterium
AGCGGGAAGGTGGTTATGTTCCCCCAGGACCAATAGGAAGTGCCGCTAACCATGAGCGGCGAGGACTGGTCGGTAGCCTACACCCAGGGCTGGAACCCGGTCAGCTACATCACGGGGCGCTTCGGGCGCGAGCGGCGCAATGCCTGGCTGAAGGCGATGGCGGTGGGGAAGGATCTGGACGTGGCGACGGCCACGGAGTTGGGAGTGAGCTTCGATCAGTTGGACTGGGAGTGGCGGGGATTGTTGTGAGCAGGCTCAGGATGCCTCGGCCTGGCGGGCAGCGAGCCAGCGCCCGAAGGAGTGTTGGCTTTCGCCGCTGCGCCGGCCGGCGAGGATGCTTGCGACGCTGAGATGTTCATCTAGATCGGGCCAGCCGATTCCCGTCCCGTGGCCCAACAGCTCGTAGTTGTTTCGCTCTTCCGGTGTGCCGTGTGCCAGGCGCGGATACCATTCCAGTGGGGCTGCCACCACACGACCGTCGGCCAGTCGCACAATCAGTTGGTCGTCGGTCACTTCAACGTCAATGGCGACCGGATCACGTTCAAGAACCAAAGTAGTCATCCCATGCCTCCAGTAACTTTTCTTGGTTTGCTTCTACGAGTCGGTGAATCTTGCGGAGCTCGTGGGGAGCAAAGCCCCAGTTGCCTACCAATCGGACCGGCTTGAGCCAGAACTTCGCGCTGTCCCGGTCATGCTGGACGTGAATATGTGGCGGTTCGCCCTGATCGGCGCTGTAGAACCGAAACGCGTACGGTCCTTCATAATGAACGGTGGGTGACATCGGTAACTCTCGCAGAGGATTATATGTCTTTGAAGGTGCTTCGTCAAACACTTTATGAAACGAGTAGGAGAGTTGCCATGAAACGCGCCGCCATTCCTGTGGCCGTCATCGTCCTGGCTATATCGGTCGCCGCTGCTGGCTGGTTGGGTTTCATAGGGGCCGGCGGGTCGCCTGGCGCGGCGCGCCAGCCCACACCACACCCTGGGGCGAAGACTGTCCCCGTCACTCGCGGCGATGTACGCCAGGTCCTGGTGGTGCCCGGCGAGGTGGTTCCAATGCTCCAGCAGGACCTACGCTTTCCCGTTGGCGGCCGCTTAGCCGGGCTAGCCATTGACCCTGGCGACAGGGTGACCCAGGGGCAGACGCTGGCTCGGCTGGAGACGGAGCAGTTGGAACAGGCGGTGGCCCTGGCACAGGTCGACCTGGAGGTCAAACAAGCCGTACTGGAGAGGATCACGGCCGGTCCCTCTGCAGCCGAACTGGCCACCGCTCGTGCTGAGCTGGCTGCTGCTCAGCTCAGGCTGGACACGCTCAGGGCCGGCACGTCACCCGCGTACCTGGCGGCGGCCCAGGCTGCCGTGAGCGGGGCCGCTGCCGAGTTGGAGAATGCGCAGTATAACCTGGTCGTGGTCCAAAAAAGCGATGTTGTCTCCAAGAACGTGCGGGACCGGGAGTATGAACATGCCTGGTACGAGGCAAACTATGGAGAGTACCTCAAGAAGTATCAGCAGGGTGAGGTAGACAAGACGCGTCTGGATCTGGAATGGAATGCCTTGATGACAGCCAAGGAGAGACTCGTTTCGGCGCGGGCCCAGGCAGCTTTGGTTCTCGGCGAGGCGAACAGTCGGGTGGCCCGCGCTGAGGAAGACTTGCGGCAGGCGCAGGCTCGCCTGGCAGAACTGACGGCTGGACCGTCGCCCGAGGAGGTGGAGGCGGCCGAACTGGAGGTGCACCGGGCACAGACCCGCCTGGAGCAACTCATCGCCGGGCCAGACGCCACCGAGCTCACGCCGGCCCAGGCCGCTGTGCGCGCCGCCGAGATCGTCCTGGCGAAGGCTCAGGCTGACCTGGCAGCCGCGACGCTAGCGGCTCCGTTCAACGGAACGGTGCTGGCCATCAAGGCTTGGCCTGGAGGCCAGGTCGTGGCCAATACCCCCATCATTGTGCTAGCCGACCTGGCCCGACTAGAAGTACGGGCCACGGTAGGACAGGAAGACGTGGGCCTGGTGCAGCCAGGTCAGCCGGCGACCCTCAGTTTCGACGCCAGGCCAGGCCAGAGCTTCCCGGGTCGGGTGAACCGGGTCGTGCCAGAAGGGGCCGAGAGACAGGGAGTAGTCACCTATGAGGTCTTTCTTGCTCTCGATCAAACCCCGCCAGGCCTGCTCCCCGATATGACAACCGACGCCGAGCTTGTCGTGGCCGAGCGCGGGAATGTACTGACCCTGCCGCGCCGCACGATTCGCGCCCGCCCGAACACCACCGTGTCAGTGCCGGTCCTCGATGGAGGCCAGGTGGTCACCCGCAGTGTAGAGATCGGGCTGGTGGGCGACCTGAATGCGGAGATCCTCTCCGGGCTGCGGGAGGGGGATCAGGTTGTAGTGGAAGGATGAGCGGTCTGATCGTCGAAGCGCGAGAACTGAGCAGGGTCTATCGTCAGGGCGCCCTTGAAGTCCTCGCCCTGCGCCGGGCGAGCTTCACCGTACAGCGGGGGGAGTTGGTCGCCATCATGGGCCCGTCGGCCTTGGGCAAGTCCACCCTGCTCTACCTGCTGGGCTGTCTGGTGCGACCGACGGGCGGCCTCTACCGGCTGGAAGGCCGCGATGTGACCCGGTTGTCAGGCAGCGAACTGGCCCAGGTGCGAGGTTGTTGGATTGGCTTTGTCTTCCAGTCGTTTCATCTGCTACCCAGCCTCAGCGCGCTGCGCAACGTGGAGCTGCCAGCACTCTACAATGGTGGGGCACGAACAGAGCGCCGGGAGCGAGCCCGGTGGCTGTTGGAGCGAGTCAGCCTGAGGGAACGGCTGCATCACCGGCCCGCGGAGCTGTCCGGCGGGGAGGCCCAGCGGGTGGCCATCGCCCGCGCGCTGATGAACGACCCGACGCTGATCCTGGCCGACGAGCCGACCGGCAACCTGGACAGCACCACGGGTCATGAGATCATGGCTCTGCTGGCCGAACTGCGCGGCGAGGGGCGCACCGTGGTCGTGGTGACCCACGATTCCGGGATCGCCCAGCGCTGGGCTGACCGGGTGCTCCACATTCGCGACGGCGTGCTGGAGGGGAAATGAGATGGGCCTCTTTGACAGTCTGCAGACGGCCCTGGAGAGCCTGGGCCACAACAAACTGCGCTCCTTCCTCACCACGCTGGGGGTCATCGTCGGTGTGGCTTCTGTCATCGTCATGGTGGCGCTAGGCACCGGCGCCACAGAGGCGGTCAAGGGCCAGTTTCGCGGCCTGGTTCCAACGAACTGACGGTCGGCCAGCCGATGCGGGTCGGCGGCCAAAACCCTGGCAGGCCGGTCCGCCCCATTACCTACGAAGAGGCTCGCGGGCTCAAGGATTTGCCCGCCATCGCTGCGGTCAAAGTCAGTCTGGCCGGCGGGGGGAGCGTGGTGCGCGGGCGCGAAAGCCTGGATGAGGCCAGCATCCTGGGCGTCCCGGCCGACTGGATCGCCGACCAAGGGCCGGATTATCTTGCCCGGGGCGAGTTCTTCAACGAGTACGATGTGGAGGACGAGGCCCGGGTGGCGGTCATCGGCCAGACGGTGGCCGAACGCCTCTTCTCGGGCGAGAACCCACTGGGCCATGAGGTGCGGATCAACCGGCTGCACTTTCTGGTCATCGGGGTGATCAAGGAGTTAGGCCGACCCGAGCCCCGCGTGGACCCCAACAACCAGGTGCTGGTGCCCATCACCACCGCTGCTGCCGACCTGTTTGGCAAGGACCGCTCAGTGAGTGTGACGGTGCGGGTGCGGGACGAGAAGGAGATTGATGCCGCCATCGAAGCCATCAAGGACTACTTTCGGGAGGGGCACGACATCCCGCCGGATGAGGAGGCAGATGTAGAGGTGTTCAGCTTCCGGGAGGTGACCAGGGCGCAGCAGGAAGCGGCCCAGACCTTCGCCCTGCTGCTGGTGGGGATGGCGGCCGTGTCGCTGGGGGTGGGCGGCATTGGCATCATGAACGTGATGCTGGTGTCGGTGACGGAGCGGACGCGGGAGATTGGGGCGCGGCTGGCGGTGGGGGCGGGCCGGCGGGACATCATGCAACAGTTCCTGATCGAGGCGGTGGCGCTGAGCCTGAGCGGCGGGCTGCTGTGGGTGGCAGTGGGCATCCTGGTCATCCCGGTTCTGACCCGCTCCAAACCCGACCTGGCAGTGGTGCTGACCTGGCAGAGTATTCCCCAGGCCTTTGGCGTGGCGCTGGCAGTGGGCGTCGTCTTCAGTCTCTATCCGGCGGTGCGCGCCTCGCGGCTGGATCCCATCGAGGCGCTACGGTACGAATGAAACGTAAGACGTGAGGTTTGTAGTGAGCCACGCAGCGGAGCGGAGTGGCGTTGGAGCGACGGCACTCCACTTCAGTTCCTTCGTTTCGCTCCAGACGCCTGACTACCAACATAGTGCAAGGAGGTTTCGTCGATGACAGAACACATGGAGTCTGGGAATGCAGAGGAACGGATCGAGCGGCCGATGGAGCAGCGACGGTGGGCCTGGTGGGGCGGGGTGGCGTTGATGATCGTCCTGCTACTGGGGGCGGCCTTTGTGGGTGGGCGGCTGCTGGCGCAGCAGAATGTTGCTCCTGTGACCCAGGGCGTTCGGCTCAGCCGGCCGGCTGAACTCCTCGAGGAACCGCCGGTGACCATGGGATCTGTCGAGAAGGTGGAGGGCAAGACGATCATCCTGGAGATGCCGGCAGGTGAGGGCGGTGTCGTCTACTCTGGCCCTGGCGGGACGACGAAGAAAGAGGGGGAGTGGAAGCAGATTCAGGTCGTGGTCACTCAGGACACGAAGATCTACCGGGACATCCCGATCAAGCCGGAGGAGCTACAAAGGGGCGGGCAACGGCAGCTCCAGGTGGAAGAAGTAACGTTGGCCGACGTGAAAGTTGGCGAGCAGATCGAGGTGTGGGGACAAAAGATCGGAGACCGAGTACTGGCAGAGGTGATTTATATCCCCCGGCTGGTGGGGCTGCCTTGAGAGAGGGGCAGCTGTGCTGGGGAGAAGGACTACTATAGTCAATCAGAAAAATCAGCTATGGCAAAAGTCACACA
>DOUV01000839.1 GCA_003520455.1 Chloroflexota bacterium
CATCCCGGGAGAATGGGCCGAGAACCGAGATCACAGCTCCCCAAGGCAGGAACTGCGGGAGCGCAAAGAAACTCAGCGCAGCAGGCCTGCGCTGCCTCAAGTCTTCAGGCACTGGCTGGGTGCGCCAACCGTCAACCGACGGCGGACGGCCGATTATGGCGGCTGCGAGCGAAACGGACGCCCCACGCCGCCGCCCGCGCGACCGCCTCGGCCACATCATCGGCGAGGAGCCTCCCGGCCGCCACTCGCTGGTGGCCATCGACCCAGACCTCCTGCACGTCCAGTCCGCGGGTGGCGTAGACCAGACCCGCGCACGGGTCGTGCCAGGGCTGCAGGAATGGCTCGTTGCGCCGCACGGTGATCACATCGGCCCGCTTGCCCACTTCCAAGGAGCCCACCTCGTCCCCCACGTCAAGGCAATCGGCCGCTCTCCGCGTCGCGAGGGCCAGCAGCTTCGGCACAGGCATCGCGCTGGGATCGCCGAGCGCCACTTTGTGGAGCAGGCCAGCCGTTTTCATCTCGCTGAAAAGATCCATGCTGTTGTTGGATGCCGCACAATCGGTTCCGAGCCCAACGCGCGCGCCGGCTCGTTCGAGCGCCATGACCGGCGCCACCCGTCCCTCGATCTTCGCGTTACTGGCCGGGCAATGCGCGACCCGCACGCCCCGTGCGCCCAGCAGCGTTACTTCCTCGGGGTCGAGGTAGATACAGTGGGCCGCCACGACATCGGGACCCAGCACTCCGATTGCGTCCAGGTAGCGGGCGGCGCCGTGGTATCCACGCCGCGCCACCTCGCGGAGTTCTTGCCGCGATTGAGCCAGATGAATAAAAATCAACGCGCCGTAGCGGTCGGCCTGCGCGCGCGTCCAGCGCAACAGCCCGGTACTGCACGTATCGGGACCGACCGGACCGAGGCCAACGCGAATGAGCCCGTCCCCTCGCGCACCGTACTGTTCGAGCAGGCTCAGACTCTCGCGTTGCCGGGCTTCGGCATTGCTGTCAACCAACGAGGGAGCGACAATGGCGCGCAGACCGGCATGCTCCAGGGCTGGGACGATGCTGCGCATGTGCGAGAAGCGATCCGCAGTGGTCGTCACACCCATGCGCAGCAGTTCGTAGGCGCCAAGGAGTGCGGCCCAGTAGATATCGTCGGGCGTCAGGTGACGCTCGGCCTCCAATTCATGTTGAAACCACTCTGGCGATGGCAGATCTTCCAGCAAATTGCGGAAGTAGCTCATCCCGGTGTGCGTGTGGGTATTCACTAACCCCGGGAGGATGACACGGTCGGAGCAGTCGTGGACGATAGCGTCGCCCACCGGCGACGGCGCAGTCTCCATTGGACCGACATAGGTGATTCGCCCGCCTGCGAAGGTGACCACGCCGGGATCGAACCAGTCGTGACGCTCGTCGAGCGGCAGAACCAGCCCACCCCGTAGATAGGTGCGACTGCTCATAGCTCAGTCCACTCTGGGCAGATCCAGGGCGCCATACGCGTCGAAAGCCAGGGCACGAGCCGGCCCAATCTGCTCCAGCGTTGGGATCGTGGCAACGGTGGGGAGAAGAGGCTCCGAGGCCCAGAGGAGGTCGAGTTCCAGGGTATTTCGGATGAGCACCACCCGTGCCCGCTCGGGAGCGATCCCGGCCAGACCGGCGTCGATCGCGTCGCGGTCGGTCGGCAGCGTGATGGGAATCTTGCCACCGGGTAGGTTATGTGAGGTAAGACAGTTCGTGTATGTGGCCGCGAGGTCAATCTTGTCACGGAGACGCCGGGTGATCAGGTCGGCGTGACCAACGCCGATAGCGTTCCCATGACTGTTCGCCGTCAGGTCGAGGGCTGCAATAGTGTTGATCAGTGGCTCGACCGGCCCACCCGTGCGCCGCCACATTCCGATAACATTCAAATCCATCCCAGTGCCGCTGATGTCCTTGCCCATCTCCTGCACGATCAAGAGGTCGAGCGGCTCGAAGGGAATCTTGGGTGTCAGCTGGCGCGCCCGGTCAAGCAAGGCCGGCTCCTCTGCCTCGATTCGCTCCGCAGGGAGCACCACGATGTGCGCCGGGTCGTGATAGCCGTTCTCGACGATCGCGACCCCGGCCAGCACTGGCATCCGTGCCAGGATCACCCGCGCCGCCGCCGGCATCGCCTGGCGGATCCCCCAGTTGTGAATCTCGGCCGCGCCGCGCTCTTTGCCGAGTCCAACTGCCAGGATCTTGAGGAGCCCACTCTCCCAACGGCCCTTGAAGGCGGTATGCTCTTTGATTCGGTTGACGGCGATGATGCCATCGGCTGCGGCGGCACTGGCATCGAAGTAGACCGGCATGCCGTCGGCTGTCTGGCCGACGTGCACCGTCTCCATCGAGCTCAGAATCGGAACGCCGAGAACGTCTGGCCCTATCCCATAGCCCTCCAGCACCGCCCGCTGCCCGTCGGCGGTGCCGCCGCCGTGGCTTCCCATCGCCGGAACCAGGAACGGCTCGGCCCCTCGCGCGCGGAGTTCCTCGATGACCGTTCGCACGACCTCGGGGAGGCACGAAATTCCGCGACTTCCCACCGCTATCGCCACACGCCTACCAGGCCGGACACACTCACTCAACGGGAGCGCATTGAATCCCCTCCGAACCTCGCCGACGACGTCGTCCACTCGCTCGGCCGCAACCCGCTGCCGAATGGGAGCTATCTGCAGATTCATCGTCGCCTCCCCACTTCAACCGCCGGCGCTGCCCAATGGCCCAGCCGCTGCCCCGCCTCCGCGACGTGGCGCTGGGCCTCCAACGCGGCTCGCTCCGGGTCTCCCGCCGCAATCGCCCGGACGATCGGCTCGTGCAATGGTGCGGCCTCTTGCAGTGTCCTGTAGAGTCGCTGGCGCTTCAGGAGCAAGAAACGCCGCAACCGGACGCTCACAGCGACCCACACCTCACCGAGGAGCTTATGGTCGGCCAACCCGACGAGCGCGTCGTGGAAGCCAGCGTCGAGCTCGATCATCCGCCCTTGGTCGGCATCCACCGCAGCCTGGCGCATTTGATCAAGAATAGCGTCTAGCCTGGCAATCACTGCGGAATCAAGGCGCTCGGCCAACAGCCGCGCTGCGAGCCCCTCCAGGGGTCCCCGCACCCTGTGCAGTTCCTCGATGTCGCGCTCGGTGAGTGTCGAGACGAATGCCCCGCGATACGGGATCTTCTCGATCAGTCCCATCTGCTCCAGGCGGCGGAAGGCCTCACGCACGGGACCACGGCTCACCCCCAATTGCTCCCCCAACCGGGTCTCAACCAGTTGGTCGCCTGGCCGCAGACGCCCGGTCACAATCGCATCGGTGATCTCGGCGAGCACGCGCTCGACGAGCGGGTCGGCCCGTTCGATCTGGTTGAGGGCATTTCCGTCCATCGTCTCTTCTGCTCCTCCAGAACCCTGAATGCGGCCGGCCCCTTGGTTGGCTGACAGAACTGCTCATAGGTCGGGCGGTCCAGACGCCACGCACCTTCGTCGGAACTTGGGGATCGCGGAAAGTAGGTGCGTAGCACCTTGACAGTCAACAACGATCATGGTAGATTGTCTACAGTTTACGGCCTACTGCAGACAATCTATCACGGGAGGTGAGCGTTGTCAAGAAGGAAGGGCGGAGTTAGCAGTTTTAGATAGGCTCGCCCGGCGGGTGGGCGACGAGAAGCTCCTGGCTCCGCTCTGGCCCGAGGGTGAGGGAATCGCCCTCCTCGTGGTGATCGATCCGTTCCTCTCCGGGAGCCCCGCGCACGGGGTCCCGCCAAGTCCCGTCCCGATCGAGGCCCTCGACCAGACCAACCTGGTCTTGGTCAGTCACGGTGCCTTCGACCATCTGGGCCAGGCCATCGAGATAGTGCGCCGCAGCGGCGCCGTGCTCGCCTGCGGCCCGGACGTGCGCTTGCACGCCCTCGCGCAAGGGATCCCCGAAGAGCGGATCGCGTACCTTCTGTCTGGCTGCACCCTCCAACTCGACCGCCTGGCGGTCAAAGCGCTGGACGTTCGTCACATCTCACTCTTCCAGTCGGGCGCACGCTGGCTCTCGGGCCAGCCACTCAGCTTCATGCTCACGCACCCAGGCGGCCCGACCATCTACCACAGTGGCGACACCTCCCTCTTCAGCGATCTCAAGCTCTTTGGCGAATTGCACCGCCCCGGCGTCGCCTTGCTCTGCGTGGGCGGCGTGCGCTCCCACGGCTTCGAGGTCGTGCCACTGCCGCCGGATGAAGCCGCCCTGGCACTGGAGTGGCTGGGCGCCCGGCTCGCCATTCCG
>DOUV01000043.1:0-4304 GCA_003520455.1 Chloroflexota bacterium
GCTTCGAATCCGGCCTGGGCGGTGGTCGTGGCCGCGAGTGCCGCCGCGACCGTAGCCCGGGTGTCCGGCGTGTTGCCGGGGGCGGTCCGGCCACAGGCAGTGGAGAACGAGAGCAGTCCGAGAACCAGCAGGACTCGAACGATAAGTTGCTTCATGACAGTTGCCTCCATGTCGGCTTTGATGATCGCATGGCTATCGTACCACGGACCGGCCGGCCTGAAAGCAGCCATATGGTAGGGGGTTCCCCGCCTCCCGGCGCTGCGCCTGGCCTGGACAGGGATGAAGGCGAGAGGGCGGTGGACTTTCTTCTCCCTTTGGAAGGGGGACGGCGTTTCCTGACCTCCAGAGGGGTCGCCGTTGTGCCTGGGCAGCCTCGATTTCGATTCTGCTCCTTCTCGCGCTACAATCACGAAACGCACGGAGTGTGCATTTTTCCTGTTTGAGGTGATATGTGAAACAGCGTTCCTTTTTCCTGGTGCTGGCTGGGGTATTAAGCCTGCTGCTGGCCGCCTGCGGTGCTACGCCCACGCCTCAGGTGATCGTCGTGACTGCCACCCCCGAACCGGCCACGCCCACCAGCGAGGCGGCTGCCACGCCCGGTGAGGCGCTGGCGGACCAGGCCGGAGCGCCGAGCGGCAGTGAGACCAACGTCAACGCGCCAGCGCCGGCAACCCCCGCTGCTGACCTCCCCAAGCCGGCTGCCAGCGAGGGGCGCATCGCCTTCATGGGTCCTTACGGCCAGAATCTCCAGATCTTCCTCATCAACGCCGATGGAAGTGGCCTCACGCTGGTCACCGAGAATGACCCGACCGGGAGCGCCTTCCCCAACCTTTCACCAGACGGCACGAAGGTGGCCTTCGTCTCCAGCCGCGATGGCAACCCTGAAATCTATGTTCAAAATCTGGGCACGAAGAGTGTGACCCGGATCACCGATGCTCCGGGCATGGACAACCAGCCACTCTTCAGCCCCGATGGCTCCAAAATCGCCTTTATCTCGGATCGCGCCGGCTCGATCGATATCTGGGTGGGAGACGCCGACGGCAAGAATCAAAAGGCACTGACGACCCGCGACGGGGACGAACTGCTCGGCGGCTGGAGTCCGGATGGCAAGAGGCTATTGATCGTCACGCAGAGCCCCACAGCCCAAAATATTTGGACAGTCGACGGTGCGAGCGGCGAGCTGGCTCAGTTGACCGACCGCGAGGGGATCGACGCGGCCCCCGTCTACAGCCCCGATGGAGGCCGCATCGCGTTCTACTCGAACCGTGGCGGGAAGACTCTCAACATCTTCACGATGGCGCCGGACGGCAGCGACGTCGTCCAGCTCACTAATGGGCCGGAGGACAACCTCTTCCCGGTGTACAGCCCGGATGGCAAGTGGCTTGTCTACAGCACGGCTCGCGGCCAGACCCTCACGCTCGTCGCGATGCCAGCCGGTGGCGGGGCGCCGGTATTCCTCAACCCGGACATCGAGGGCCTGCCGACGAGCTGGAAAGCCGCGACCGAGCCACTCGCGGAGACCGGGTTCACGCAGGGCCCGCAACAGCGCAATATCAAAGTCAGCGACGAGGTATTGGCCAGCGCGCCCAGCAAGGGCGACCCGAACGCCCCGGTCACCATCATCGAGTTCAGCGACTATCAGTGCCCCTTCTGCAAGCGCTTCGTGGATGAGACTCTTCCTGAGATGAAACCCTACATTGAAAAAGGGCAGGTTCGCTTCGTATGGGTTGATTTTCCGCTCGATATCCACCCGCAGGCTCCGGCCGCCGCTCGCGCCGCCCGCTGCGCCAGCGAGCAGGGCGACGAGGAGGCGTACTGGAAGATGCACGACGCGCTCTTCGCGGGGCAGAGCGAGTGGGCGGGCCAGGAGCAACCGTTCCCGGTTTTCGGGGATCTGGCCAGGCAGGCAGGTCTCGATGGTGACAAGCTTGTCGCCTGTTTGGAAAGCGGGCGCTATCGCGCCGAGGTTGACGCTGGACTCAAGGAGGGGGCGGATCTCCAGATCAGTGGCACGCCGACCTTCTTCGTCAACGGGACCCGCCTCGTCGGCGCCCAACCGTTCGAGGCCTTCAAGCCGCTGATCGAAGAAGCGCTTCCGTAGCACCTTCGACGTCGAACCATGAAATGAACGACCTTCGTTTTGCAGCCCGATAGCGCTGTGGTATACTATCATGTTGAAGATTGGCAGGAGCCCTCGGCCGGCAGGAGATGATCCGCGGGGTCGTCTTCATCGCGGACCGACGGGTGTTACGAGGAGGCAGAATGGCCCTGAGCAAAACCCGCAAAGCAGAAATCGTCAGCCAGTTTGGTCGGGGGGCTGACGATACCGGCTCTCCTGAAGTTCAGATCGCACTGCTGACTGAGCGCATCAACGAGTTGACCGAGCACCTCAAGATCCACAAGCACGACCATGCGTCGCGCCGAGGGCTCCTCAAACTCGTTGGCCAGCGGCGGCGCCATCTCAATTATCTCACTAAGAAGGACCTGAACCGCTACAAAGAAATCGTCGAGCGGTTGGGTCTGCGGAAGTAAGCCAGGCAGCACGGCGAAACGAGTAGGTGGGGAGCTTCCCATCTACTCGTTTTCATTCATGGTATCGCTGTTGCTGAGAGAACCCTGACCGGAACACACTCTCTCCTGGAGCTAGGAATTGGAGAGAGGGCCGCAGCTCTGAGGTTTTGAGTGTTGGGGACGGAAGCTCAGAACTCGAGTGCTGGGACCTTCTCTCCAGTCCCTACCTCCAGGAAGAGCCAAGCAAATCCATTTCTATTCACACATCCTGGAGGTCTATCGTTTATGTCTATGCTTGACGGACAGGCCAAGCGTTTCAGTGCGATGCTTGGCGACAAAGAAATCATCATCGAGACCGGCAACCTTGCCAGTCTGGCCGACGGCGCGGTGACCGTGCGCATGGGTGATTCCATGGTTCTGGTCACGGCCGTTGCCTCGAAGGAGCCGCGGGAGGGGATCAGTTTCTTCCCGCTGACGGTTGACTTCGAAGAGCGGCTCTACGCGGCGGGCCGCATTCCCGGTTCCTACTTCCGCCGCGAGGGGCGCCCGACCGAGAGCGCGATCCTGCTCAGCCGCCTGGTCGACCGCGCGCTCCGTCCCCTCTTTCCGGAGGGCTACCGCAATGACGTTCAAGTCATCATCACCGCGCTCAGCTCCGACGGCGAGCACCCACTCGACACGCTGGCGGCGATTGGTGCCAGTGCGGCCCTGACTATCAGCTCGATTCCGTTTCTCGGCCCCATCGCCAATGTCCACATCGGCCTCTCGCCCGAGGGCGAGTTCATCGTCAATCCCACGCGCAGCGAACTGGGGACGAGCCGTCTTGATCTCCGCGTCAGCGGCACCCAGGACTCGATCAACATGGTCGAGTGCGCCTCGGACGAGGTTGACGAAGAGACCATGCTGGCGGCCCTGCAATTGGCGCACCAGTCCATTCAGCCGCTGATCGAGCTTCAACAGCAAATACGAGTGGAGGCCGGCAAGGCCAAGGTCGAGTACAAGGTTTTCCGCGTCCCCGAGGAAATCGAAACCGAGCTCAAAGCCTGGCTGGGGGACAAGGTCGAGCAGGTGATTCGTTCGACCAGGGGCAAAGAAGAGCGCGCCGCTGCCATCGAGGCGTTGCGCGAGGAGTACATGGCGGCCTTCACCGACGAGACCGGCACGCCGCGTTTCGCGGCCAGTGATATGAAGGAAGTCTTCGAGGAGGCCGTCAAGCACACCGTGCGCGAGCTGATCCTCAGCGAGGGCGAGCGCCCGGACGGCCGCCAGCCGAACGAAATCAGACCCATCCGTGCCGCCGTCGACATCAGCCCGCGGGCCCACGGCTCCGGCCTCTTCACGCGCGGCGAGACGCAGGTCCTCTCCATTGCGACCCTCGGCACCATCGGCGAGGAGCAGAACCTGGACGATCTCGGTCCGGCCGAGACCAAGCGTTACATCCATCACTACAACTTCCCGCCCTTCTCCACGGGTGAGACCTACCCGCTGCGCGGCCCGCGCCGCCGCGAGATCGGCCATGGCGCCCTGGCGGAAGCGGCCCTTCGCGCGATGATTCCGAGCGAGGACGATTTCCCGTACACGATCCGGGTGGTCAGTGAGGTGCTCAGTTCCAACGGCTCGACCTCGATGGCGAGTGTATGCGCCAGCACCCTGGCCCTGATGGATGCGGGCGTGCCGATCAAGGCACCGGTCGGAGGGATTGCGATGGGCCTCGTCACCGACGAGGAGAGCGGCCGCTACCAGGTCTTGACCGACATTCAGGGCATGGAGGACCACCTCGGCGATATGGACTT
>DOUV01000043.1:4315-4959 GCA_003520455.1 Chloroflexota bacterium
CTGCCTTGCAGATGGACATCAAGGTCAAGGGGCTCAACCCCGACGTCCTTCGCAGGGCCCTGGCCCAGGCTCGCGAGGCGCGCCTCTTCATCCTCGAGAAGATGCTGGATGTCATCTCGGAGCCGCGTGAGGAGATGTCGCCCTACGCGCCGCGCATCATCACAGTTCACATCGAGCCCTCCAAGATCGGGAAGCTCATCGGGCCCGGCGGCAAGACCATCCGCAGCATTCAGGAAGAGACCGGGGTCAAGATTGACGTCGAGGACAGCGGGGCGGTCTACATCGCCTCGACCAACGGCGCGGGGGCAACCCGCGCTCGGGAGATGGTCGAAGCCCTGACGGCAGAAGCTGAAATCGGCCGGATCTACACCGGCCGGGTCGTGCGCATCGAGCCGTTTGGGGCCTTTGTCGAGATCCTGCCCGGCGTTGATGGTCTGGTCCATATCTCGCAGCTCGCCGACTATCGCGTTGCTTCGGTGGAAGACGTGGTCAAGGTCGGCGACGAGATCATGGTCATGGTCACCGACATCGACAGCCAGGGCAAAATCCGGCTGAGCCGCCAGGCCGTGCTCGAGGGCTGGACGGCCGAGGAGGCCCGCGAGGCCGATCGCGGTGGCCGCCGCGGTGGTGGCGGTGGTTCCGAG
>DOUV01000698.1 GCA_003520455.1 Chloroflexota bacterium
CTGGAGGCGGTGCGAGCCCAGTCCGATGCGCCGCTGCGGGCGCTACTGGCGCGCGGTTGGCTCAGCGTGGCGGATGGCGACGGAGAGTCTGTCCAGGCGGGAGCAGTATGTCTGGCGGTTCCGCCCGCGCGGGTGCCGGGACTGCTGACTGAGATGCGCGGCACGCAGACCCACCTGACGGTGCTCGAGTTTCTGGCGCGCAATCCCACCGAGATGACGGTCGGCGAGGTCTACGCAGCGACTGGGGCCATGCTGCGCCACCTTGAGGCGCTCGCGGCTGAGGGCTTGATCCTGATCACCGAGCGGGAGGTGACCCGCAACCCGCTCGCCGGGCGGGTCTTCGCGCCCGACGAGCCGCCAGTGCTGACCGACGAGCAGAGCGAGGCCTGGCGCGAGATCGAAGTCTCGCTGAACGTGGATCGTCGGGGGCCTGGGGAAGTGTTTCTCATCCACGGCGTGACCGGCTCGGGCAAGACCGAGCTGTATCTGCGCGCGGTGGCCGAAGTCTTGCGCCAGAAACGCCAGGCTATTGTCCTGGTGCCGGAAATCGCCCTCACCCCGCAAACCATCGCCCGCTTCGGGGCCCGGTTCGGGGAGACAATAGCGCTGCAACACTCTCAGCTTTCGCTGGGCGAGCGCTTCGACGAGTGGCGCCGTCTCCGCGATGGTCGGGCGGAGGTGGCCATCGGCTCGCGCAGTGCGATCTTTGCGCCGGTGGCGTCCCCCGGGCTCGTCGTCATCGACGAGGAGCACGAGTGGACCTACAAACAGGAGGCACTGCCTGGCTACTGCTTTCCGCACTACCATGCGCGCGATGTTGCCGAGACCCTGGCACGGCTGACCGGCTGCACCGTGCTCCTCGGCTCGGCCACCCCGAGTGTCGAGAGCGCCTATCGAGCCCAGAGCGGTGCGTACCGCTTGCTGACGATGTCCGGTCGCGTGGCGCTCCAGCGCCGCCAGCGCACCGCCACACTCAGGCCACTCCTTCAACAACGCGGGGTGGTGCCCGACAGCGAGCCACCCGACGAATTAGCGGGCGGTCTCCCCCCCGTGCAGGTAGTGGATCTGCGCCAGGAGCTGCGGGCAGGCAATACCTCGATCTTCAGCCGCGCTCTCCAACGAGCGGTTGAAACGACGCTAAGCGCCGGCGAGCAAGCTGTGCTTTTCCTCAACCGCCGCGGCGCGAGCACCTTCGTCATGTGCCGCGATTGCGGCTGGGTCGCCAGTTGTCCGCGCTGTGATCTGTCGCTGACCTACCATGAGCGGAGCGGCGTCATTTCCTCCGCCCCGACGAGCCTGGTCTGCCACCAGTGCAACCGTCACGCCCCGGTTCCAACGATCTGCCCGCGCTGCCTGAGCGTGCGCGTCAAACATTTCGGTGTGGGCACCGAGCAAGTGGAGACCCGAGCGCGCGAGCTCTTCCCGGGTGCGCGCATCATGCGTTGGGACAAGGACACGGCGAGCGAGAAGGGTGCTCATGAGCGGATGCTGTCGCGGTTCGCGGCGGGGCAGGCCGACCTGCTGATCGGAACGCAGATGATTGCCAAGGGCCTCGACCTGCCGCTGGTCACGCTCGTGGGCGTCATCACTGCCGACACCGCGATGCACCTGCCCGATTTTCGCGCCGCCGAGCGCACCTTCCAGTTGCTCACGCAGGTTGCCGGGCGCGCCGGGCGCAGCTTCCTCGGCGGGCGCGTCATCCTGCAGACCTACACTCCGCTCCACTACGCCATTCAGGCCGCCTCACGGCACGACTACCACACGTTCTACACCCACGAGATGGCCTTCCGCGCCGAACACGCCTACCCGCCGCTCGCCCCGCTGATCAAGCTGGTCTACAGCGCGTCCAAAGCCGAAACCGCTCAGGCGGCGGCCGAGGAACTCGCCGGCGTGCTCGCGACGCACCTGGCCCAGCTCGGTCTGGGCGCGACCGACCTGATTGGGCCCGCACCGGCCTTCTTCGGCCGCCTTTGGGGCCGCTACCGCTGGCAACTCCTGGTGCGCGGACCGGGCGCCCACGAGCTCCTGCTGGGGCTGACCCTCCCGCCCGGCTGGATCGTGGACGTCGATCCGGGCAGTGTCTTGTAGGGCCAATTCCCGTTCGCCCTCAGGTTGCGGCCGGTCCTATCGCACACCAGCCAGCGCGGTGGCTCCCTCCAGGACCTTGTGGCCGTTGGGAAGTGGAGAGGCCAGGTGCTTGAGCATGTCGTCGAACATGATCCTGGCAACGGGGTTGGTCTGGAGATGCTCGCGCAACCGGAAAGTCGACGCGAGCAAGCGCCCGCTACCGAAGCGCCGCTCGGCGACCAGCGCGACGGTGTGGTGGATCCAGCCCACAAACAGCCCGGCGTGGACATCGGCAGCGAAATCTCGCGGGCCGAGACCGACGATCACCTGATCGGGTGTCAGATCGGCAAAGGCAAAGTCCACGGTCCCACCGGTCGGGATGTCGCGGAACATGCGGTCCTGGCGAAGCCAGCTGAAGTTGCTGGCCCAATCACCCTGCCAGCTCCGCCCGCGGCGCTGCGCGATGCCCAGACTGCCCAGCGGGGTCTGCTGCGAGTCGCGGGCCTCGGCCAGCCACAACACTCGCCCGCCACTCTGCAAGTAGGAACGCAGCTCGTCGGTCATCGTCTCCACGACGGCGAGGCTGGCGCCGGCCAGGTCATCGGTCAGGCGGTAGCCCAGGCTCTCCAATGCGCCCGCCAGGCTCGGGGCGTAGAGCCGCCGTGGAACCGGCTCCGCTGCTGCGCGCGGAAAGATATACAGCTCGTGATGGTTGCCAGTCACCAGCGCCCCGGCCGCGTCGAAGAGGCGCAATTCCAGGCGCGCTCGCACGCTCTCCTCCACCCGCGGCGCCTCGAACACCACCGACCCGATCCTGGTCAGCTCGGCTGGCTCTGGCATCAGCCCCTCGAAGGTGCCGCTGATCTCCGGCCAACAGTCGAGGCGCCACTCCAGCCGGCTTCCACGCAAGTCGGCAGACGAGAAGTGCGACAGAGCGACCTGTACCCCACAGCGCTCGCCCTCCCAGAAGGCCACCCGCTCCCAGTCCGGCACGAGCACATCGGCGCTGTTAATCTGGCCGATCACGTCGTAAAAGGCTTTGGGGTTGCGGCACATATCCAGCAGGCCGTTGCACTCCCAGTGGACGTCGGTGAACTCGGTGATGACGTACCCGACAATGCTTGGGTGGCGGCGGACCTGCTCGATCTCGTACTTCAGCGCGGTGAATTGCATCCGCTGGCTTGCGGCCGCCAGATCAGAGAGGCTCGGGAAGACCTGGTCCAGATGGTATTTCTTGAAGCGTTGCTCGACACCATGGGGGTAGACGACACCGTCGCCCCACTCGAGACCGGTCTCGAACCACCAGGGCTCCCTGCCACCGTAGCACTCGCGGAGTCTGGCGACGTTGGGAAGACCCCAGTTCCCGAACTCTGACACCACCATTGGCTCGTTGCCGCGCCGGCGCACTTCCGGCGCCAGGGGCCGCATTACCGGCTTCCAGGGATCGCGCATGAACTCGCGCCAGGCCTGGACATTCTCGTAGGTGTGGGCGAAGGTCCAGGGAGGGCGGCCGGCGAAGGTTTCCACCCAGTCGTGCCACTCGTGGTAGTGGTCGGGGATGGCGTAGTAGTTGTGGAAGTCTTCGATGTCGGTGACCACGTGGAAGTTGGCGAAACAGGGTGAGTTCCCGACGACCAACCGGTGCGGGTCGAGTTCCTTAAGATACGCGTAGGTCTCGGCCAGCCAGGCGCGGTGCTCGGCGTTGACAGCCAGATCTACCCCCCAGCCCTCGTTGATGATGGTCCAGATGATGATTGAGGGATGGTTCCAGTCGCGCTCGATCATCCCTATGAGGGTCTCGTGGGCGCGGCGTTTGGCGGCCTCGCTCAGGTTCTCCCAGTTGGGCAACTCAGTCCAGATCAACAATCCGGCGCGGTCAGCGGCATTGTAGTAGCGGGGGTCGGTGATCTTAATGTGGGTGCGCAGGCAGTTCAAGCCCATGTGCCTGGCTTTTGCGAACTGTTCGTCGAGCTCGGCATCGCTGAACGGGGTGTAGATCGTGTGGGGATAGTAATCCTGGTCGAGCGCGCCGCGCAAGTAGAGGATGCGCCCGTTCAGCATAAGGTGGCCATCGGGTGACGTGGCGATGGTGCGCATCCCGAAGGTGGAGGTGGTTGCGTCCAGAAGGAGCCCCGCCTGGTCAGCACCGAACAGTCCGGCCTCGAGCTGGTAGAGGTGCGGGCTGTGGGTGTCCCAGAGCATTGGCGCTGGGACCGGCAGGGTCGCGCGATGCTGCTGTTCGCCTGGCTCGATGGCATCGTGGTGCTGCGTCTCCTGCCCGAGCGGATCGGTCACGGTAAGCACCAGCGCCAGCCGGCGTGGGGCCGGCTGATTCAGGTGGACCGTCACCTGCGCTTGCTCGCCGGGCACGTCTGGGGTGATCTGCAGACGTGTGATGTGGGTGGTGTGGCGCGCTTCCAGGCAGACGCTCTGCCAGATGCCACCAATCGGCCCATACCAGCTCTGCTTGCCGTGGGGGATCTCGGCGAACGGGAACTCGGGGAAGCGGGTGATGTCTGCGCTGGGATCGATGACGCGCACCACCAACTCGTTGCTGCCGCCGAGGCGCACGGCGCCATCGAGCCCGAGTTCGAAGGGCAAGTAGCCGCCTTCGTGCTCGCCGATCAGGTGGCCGTTGAGCCAGACTGTCGCGTGGTAGTCTACCGCGCCGAAATGCAGGCTGTAGGTCGGCTGGGGGGGTGATTGCGCCTGCTGCGAACCGGGGCCCGGCAGATCGAAGCTGCATCTGTACCAGGCGACGCCGGTGTAGTCGCGCAGGTCGTCGAACTGGGCCTGCCAGGGGCCGGGCACCTGAATGCGCCGCGGGGGACCATCGCGCTCGAGGGTATCTGGCTGAAGGTGCTGCTGTGGGTCGGGGAAAAAATCCCATTGGCCATCGAGGCACACATGCATACGTGGCATGAACTTCTCCTTCTCCTCCGTCCCCGATCGTGGGGGATGAGTCTCTCCGAGCCGGGTTTTCGAAAGCGCTCGTGAGTGTAATTCAGAACCTGGCCGTCAAGAAAAAATACGGCTATCAAGCAAGCCCCGCTTGAACCATTGTCGGCCGCCTTCGGCGAGCGACGCCAGGAGAGGGAGCGATGGGCGTCCTTCAAGTTGAGGACGAGGTGCTGGCGGGTAGGAAGCGTGAGGAGATGCATGCCGACGAAGGAGTGAAAGACCCAGTGGGTGGTGCGGGCCTGGGTGGTGTGGCCCTTTTGATCCGGAAAGGACTGCTGTTGGGTGCGAATCCGAAGCTGGAGTGCGGCGTAAACGAGCAAATAGAGGGTTATGGCTATCGACAGGGCCATAAGGCGCTGCGGCGACTTCAGAAAAAGAGCCGAGGCCAGAAAGGACGGGGCTTTGAAAAAGCGAAAGCCCCCTTCGGCGTGGGACTGGCCTTTATAGCCCGCGAGCGCAGCCTGCGGCGGGAAGGTGGTGCTATCGAGTTGGTTGGTAGCCAGGACAAGGCAACTGTGCTGATCGAGCGCGCGGCACGCGGCGCGTTGCGGCTGCCCTCAGCCTGCGATTGACTAGCGGCCATCTGCCCGCTCAACTCGCCGCTGCCGTCGCGCCCAACCGCGGCCGCCGGCTGCGCCCGGAGGAGGAAGGTGCCTTTCTAACCGCCCAACCAGTGAAGATTCTGCCCCTTCCCGCTCCGATAGCGGCCTCGATGCGTTCTTCATGGAGCCTGAACGTTTACAGCACAAGAACCAGATGAGCATTGCTCGCCTAGCCTACCCGGAGGGGATGTTGGAACAGTCCAGCGTTGGGCCAGCTTCGTTTCTCCTTCCACATGTCGCGATCCATGCTGACAGCTAGCTTACCAATCTACCGTCATGTACGAAATTTCCTCATGATGCGTGGGCCGAATATCGTCACCCACGATTCTGATCTCGAGTCGCCGCCCGTTAGCGGCGGCGGTTAACGCGAGCGAATAGAGCGCGTTGTAGTTAGGATGGTTCAGTTTCAGCTGAAAATATCCGTCCTTCGGCGTGTCCGCCGCTGGCGTGTCTTTGAGCCTGATGTAACAGCCCTCCGTGTCAGCATAGATCCTCGCAACATTGCCCCGTACAGAAGTCGCCATGTTTTGCTCCTTGGTAAATGCGTGTAACAGATTGATTCCCTCCGCTGCTCTGACCAGCAAGCGGTACTTCTTCCTGGACAATCTCTCCTTTTGCATGCTCCCTCAGTTTGTGGTGGTCATCATCGTGTGGAGTACGCCTGGCAGCCATCTAGCGGTTGAAGCACCAACCTCCACAATTCGCGCCTCGGATAGTCCTGTATCCGTCCCTGCTCCCTCTGCCTTGACTGAGCCGCTTGAGCCGGATGTCTGGTTTTTCCATTGGAGACTAATAGGCACAGCACCCGTAACGGTTAACCGGGCATCCTGTTGATCAACAATGCCGTTGATTCCGCCGGCGATTATGATGGTGTAGTCATCGCCGCCGTAAAGCCCTTCAATAGTGGCCGGGTTCAGCGCCGCGTTGGCAATAGTGCCCGCGACGCCCGCAGCGGCTACCACGGCCCCACTTACCGCCACACCAACTGCAAAATTGGTCACCACGGCGCTCGTCCCAGCGGTGACGGGAATCAGGGCGACTGATGTTACCGCCAGCGCCGCCCCCAGCGTCGTGAGGCCCAGCGCGGTAGCCTGCGTCCAGTTGTGTTTGGCTGGATCGACATCTCTATCCCCAAAATTAAAAAAAACGGTTGCATCGTACCAAACCGCTGCGGGGTTGCAGGACCAGCTATCACCAGGCAGGAGTCTGTTTTTGAAAAAATAGATCAGTCCCCCATTGGCTACTACGACGTTCACGGGTGCATTGCTTTGATTCTCGAAGGTAAACGCCACTTGTCATCCTCCTATAGATCGTGGTGTGCCTGACGGAAGTAGGGCCATATTCCATCGCCCAGTCGGCAGTTCCTTATGGTGGAGCGGAGCAAACTCTGCTCCTGGTACTTGTGCCTGGCTCTGTACCACGCGTGGATCACACGAAACCCCCGTGGTATCCACGCCGTCACAGAAGGGGCTGATGCTGCATACGTGCAGTTGGTGGCATTACCTGTGGGAGAGGATGAGCCAAGAGAGCGTTACGTGGCGGTGAGACACACTGAGAGGGTCACGGTGGGTGCCAGAGAAGATGATGTCAGGTCGAGATGGAACCACCAGTATCCTGTTCACATTCTAACATGCGCAATGCTCTCTGTCAACTGAATGAAAGGCGAGGGCTCAATGGGCTAGGGTTCGTGCACCAACGACTGGATCTGGTGCCACACTGCTTCGAGAACAAACCCGCGGAGCGCTTGATTGGCCGAGGGATTGCGCGGCGCCCCTGAGTGACGATGGGCTGGGCCGGGCGTTGGACACGCTCTCCGCGCACGATGTAACGGATTGAAGGACGCCTATCGCTCCCTGCCAGGTCTCCTCGGTCCACCCTATGTCGCTCTTTATTCCTGATACGAGCAGGCGGGGTGCGGAATGTCGGATAAGATTAGTAGTGTGTAATTTGGGTGACATTCTCGCAGGCGAGAGCCGCCGGGAGTGGGGGGCGTGGTGCATTTCCGGGACTTGGGGCGACGAGATTCGTCAGCCCTTTGGGGTTTGGAACGAGGCAGTCGAGCCCGGAGGGCGGCGATACTGAGGAGTAGGGGGAGGCTGGAGGCGGCCCTGATCGGGGGCACAGTTTGTTGCTGCGCCCTTCGCCTCGCGTGCCCTCAGATCCTCACCAGCCCCCGCACCCGCTCGGCCAGTACCAGGAACATGAAGAGCGGCAGCCGTAACTGGCGATGCCAGCGCCAGGGTTGTTTCCAGAGGCGGTACAACCACTCGATCCCCAGGTCCCGGTAGAGCTTGGGCGGGCGCGGGACGATACCGGCCACAAAATCGAGGGTCCCTCCGATCCCCATCATGACCGGGACCCCGGCCGCGGCCCCATGGCGGGCGATCCAAAGGTCCTGGGTGGGGGCGCCGTAGGCGACCAGGAGGATGTCGGGGCGAGTTGCCTGGATGTGGGCAACGGCCGCGGCGGTGCCCGCCGGGGTTGGGTCGGCACCATCCACCGCGATCTTCAGTGTCGGATACTGCGCGCGCAATACCTGCGCCGCCCGTTCCGCGATGCCCGGCCCGGCGCCCAGGAAGAAGAGGCGCCAGCCGTGGGCGGCGGCCAGCGGCGCCAGCCGGTACACCAGCTCACTTCCCGGTACGCGCGAAACGAAGCGTCGCCCCTGGAGGGCCGCTGCCAGCTGCAGACCTACGCCGTCGGCCAGGGCCAGGTCAGCGCTGGCCAAGACCGTGTGAAACGCGGGATTATTCC
>DOUV01000525.1 GCA_003520455.1 Chloroflexota bacterium
CGCCTTGGCCCGCCGTGGGCGCCCGCGCTGCCAGGTGAGCCGCCCTGACTCGAAGGCCCGGGGCTTCCACCGCACAAGACTCGGTGCTATACTGAGGATCTCCACGAAAGGAGTTGCTGTGCGGCGCGGCTGGCGGATTGGGCGTCTGGGACGGATCCCGCTCTATGTGGATCCCAGTCTGGTGTTGGTCTTCGGATTGATCGCCTGGAGCCTGGCGAGCGCTTACCTGCCGGTGCAGTTACCCGGGCTCTCACCTCTTTGGCGCTGGACGCTGGCCCTCCTGGTGACCCTCCTCTTCTTTGCTTCCATTCTGGCCCATGAACTCGCTCACGGCGGGATGGCGCGAGTGCGTCAGGTACCTGTGCTGGGGATCACTCTCTCGTTCATCGGCGGGGTGGCCTGGTTGGGGGATGAGCCTGGGACGCCCTTCGATGAGATCCTGATCACCGTCGTCGGCCCGATCGCCAGCCTGATCATCGGTGGTCTCAGCCTGATGGTCTACGCCATCAGTGCGGTGGTGCTGCAGGGGTTGATGCCGGCCGGTACGCTTCGCCAGTTGCTCGAGTCGCTGGCCGTGAGCGGCTGGTACCTCGGCCAGGTCAACGTGCTCCTGGCCGTTTTCAACCTCCTGCCGACTTTTCCGCTGGATGGCGGCCGCCTGGTGCACGGGCTGTTGTGGGCCTTGGGTGGCCGGCGCGATCGGGCACTGGCCTGGTCCGTGCGCTTCGGGGAGGGGGTGGCCGCGTTGCTCGTGTTGACAAGCCTTCTGGTCAGCCTCTGGGCGCGAGATCCCATGATCGTCGTGTGGGGCGCGGTGGTGGCCTGGGTCCTCTACCGGACCGCCCGGCGAAGCCTGGCCCACCAACAGCTGCGCCACCGGCTGGCGAAGGTTGCGGTCGATTCGCTGATGGAGCGTAATTTTCCGCATGTCCCGCCGCATCTCACACTCGATGTCGTGGCCGAGCAACTCCTCACTCAGCACCGAGTAGCCTTGATCCCGGTCACGAACGGCCGGTACCTGCTCGGGGTCCTCCTCCCGGCGGCCGTTCAGCGCGTACCACACCCGAGCCGGCGCCACCTGACGGCCTCAACCGTCATGCGACCCGCCAGCGACTTGCCTCGCCTCGCACCGCACGATGACGCCGACCGAGCGCTGAGACTCATGGCCGGCGCCGAACTGGCCGCCCTCCCTGTGGTTCTGGCGCCGGCCACGGGAACCGCGCCTGTTGAGCTGGTCGGCCTCCTCGAACAGCGGACTCTCCTGGCCCTGCTGCACGATCCCCCGTCACGCTAGCATTGTTCTTGCTTACTCCCTCAAGGAGCTGCCTCGACTTGAAAGGAGAGAAGTCCATGTTGAACCGTCAGGAGCTGGTAACTCTGAGCCAGTGTCACGACTCCACTCGCCCCGTCGTCAGCCTCTACCTCAAGGTGGACCGCCAATCCCCGGAGCCCAAACACGTCATCCGCTTCAAGAATCTCGTGCAACAGGCCGAAGAGCGGCGCGGCGACTTCTCCACCGATACCTGGCAATCGATTACCGACGACCTGGAACGGGCTCGGGCAACAATTCGGGATGAGTACGCTCGCGGCAGCCAAAGTCTCGTGATCTTCGGCTCCGGTGAGCATCTCTGGAAGGTCTACGAGTTGCCGTACGAGGTGCCGACCGCCCTCTACCTGGAAGAGCAGCCTGTCCTGCGCCCGCTCTTCCGCCTCCTGCAGCGGTTCGATCGCTACCTGGCCATCCTGGTTGATCAGCACCGCGCGCGTCTCTTCATGGTCACGCCTGATGGGGCCGAAGAGGTGGCAGTGACCGAGCAGGAGTTCCCGATCGGGGAGCACGATCAGGGCGGGTGGGCTCAAGGCCGCTTCGAGCGCCACCGCGAGCACCATGTCCACCGCCACTACAAGGCTGCCAACGATCTCGCGTTCGAGATTTTCCGCCACCGCGGTTACAACGGCGTGGTCTTGCTCGGCACGGAAGAGACCACCAGCGCCCTGCGCGAGGAACTGCACCCCTACCTCCAGAAGCTGGTGTTGGCGAGCGAGCCGATGAGCCTGGACGCCAGCGCCAGTACGGTTGGGAGGCGGGTTATGGAGATTGCGCGCGGGGCGCGGCGCGAGCGCCAGCGCCAGATGCTCGACGACTTCGAGGCCGAGATCAAGAGTTCCGGGGCACTGGCCGTTGAGGGGCTGGAAGAGACCCTCCGGGCCACCCAGCAGGGCCAACTACTGACACTCTTGCTGCAGGAAGACCTGAAGGTCGAGGGTGGCCGCTGCTCGCAGTGTGACGCCCTCACTATCGAGACGCAAGGCGATTGCCCGTACTGCGGCGGTACAATCGTCCGCCTGGACGATGTCGTGGAGAGCCTGGTGAGCCGGGCCTACCAGCAAGATGCCGAGGTGATCTTCCTGGCGACTGACGGCGGTGCCAGCCGGCTCAAGCCCTACGGAGGCATCGGCGCAACCCTCCGCTTCGCGCTCACGTAAAGAAGCTGTGCGCTTTCCGCTGCCGCCTCGCCTGGGCAACGTTTCGAGCACCCTTCGGCGACGCAGAGCAGGCCAACCGCCTGTTCGTCGCCGAAGGGTTGTTCATCTGCCGGAGAAGCACTCCAGCCGGTAGTCGAATCGCCGGCCACTGACCGAACGCCTATGCTTGATGATCCCTGGCTGCTACTGGCGGGGCTACTCGCCGTGGGAGGACTGCTCGGTACCGTCCTGCCGCTCCTTCCCGGCACACCCCTGATTTTTCTCGCGGCACTGGCCTACGACTCAGGTCACGAATGGCAGATTTTCGGGCCACTCTGGTTGGGAATATTGCTGGCGCTGATGTTGCTCGGAATGAGTGCTGACTGGGCGTTCGGCAGCCTGGGAGCCCGCCGCGGCGGCGCGTCCTGGCTCGCACTGGTCGTGGGCTTCCTGGCCGGATTCGTTGGCCTGCTTGTCTTTTCGCTCCCGGGGATGCTGGTCGGCTCGATTGGCGGCGTCGTCGTCATCGAGTTGGTGCGGCGCCGCCATGCCGGCCAGGCAGTGCGCGCTGGCAGCGGCTGGCTCATCGGCTGGTTCCTCAGCGCCGTGGTTGAATTCGCGATTGGCTTCGTGATGATCGCCCTGATGATCTGGCGAATAGGGTAGTTGTATGGACTGGCATCAATTGGTCGCCGACCTCAAGCCGCTCGCAAGCCTCTTCTTCGGGGCTGCAATCGTCGCGCTCCTGCTTGGCCTGACCCTGATGACTGTAGCGCTGTGGCGCCTGCGCCGCTTGCGCCTGCCTCCCGACGCCGACTTCGTCGAAGCGATGAACCTGACCCCACTGCTCGTCGTCATCATCCTGGACTTGCTCGACTTTGGGCTGGATTTCCTCTCAGCTCCACTCAGCTGGGTCTTCTTGAGCAAACTCGGACTGCGTCCGCTGCGCGGCGCGGCTGTGATTGAGGACTTGATCCCAGGCACTCAATTCATCCCAACCATGACCCTCGCCTGGCTTGCCGTGCGCCTCTTCGGGCCACGCCGGCTCCACCAGGTGCTTCCGCTCGTTGAGAGCGAGCGACGGCGGGGAGATGAGCGGCTCAGGAAACGTAAGACGTGACACTCTTGTTGGAAGCGTGTGTCTGGGGCGAGCGCGGGCACTACCCTCGCCCACCGTACCGTATCCCGATTTGAGCAAAACGTGAAACGTGATGACGCCAATGCGTTAGTCCGATGCAATCAGATACACACCTGCGACCAACAGCGCCAGACCGAACCATCCCCGCCAGGTGTGGTCCTCACCCAGAATGAACACGCTGAGCACGAAGACGAAGGCCACACTCAGCCGATCCAACGCCGCCACCTGGCTCGCCAGCCCCAACTTGAGCGCCCCAAAGTAGGCCAGCCACGAAATCGCGCCGGCGGGCCTCGCCGGCGCGATAAAGAGCCAGGCCCGGCCATCCAAATTGCTCTCGCCGCTCCAAACCAGTTGGAGCTGACCCGTAAGGAACGTGACCGCGACGAGCATCGCGGCCATAATGATCGCGCGTAGGGTCGTCGCCAGGGTTGAATCAACCTTCTCCAGACCGATACTCCCGAAGATCGCCACCCCCGCGGCCCCCAGCGCCGCAATCAGGCCGAGACCAACCCAGCCGATACTCTTCAACAGATTCCCCATACCCGACTCCTTTCACAAATCGCGCTCATCAGGGATCGTGTGTACGGGTAGGCGAGGGCCTTGTCCTCGCCGGCCCAGCACACCGTATTTCAATTTGAGCGTTACAAAAACCCAGATCCAAGGCAAACGACAGCTCCAGAGCAAGTTTCAAACCGACCGTACCACCAGAAGTGATTACGACCGTTTTCTTCTCCTCCCCGCTTCCTTCAGTCTTCAGCTCCCCGCCCCTCCACGGCTCCCTCTATCCGCCATCCGTTCATCCGTTGTCCCATCCATTGACTCCCATCCGTCCATCCGTTGACGCCGTATCCGTGTATTCGTTGTGCGCGCAGCGCATCCGTTGTCCCCGGCGGCTTTGACTCGCCCCAACCGGGCAACTACAATCACCGTTCACCCGGCGAACCACGTCGCTTTCCGGCTGGAAAGGCCTTAGGATGAAGTCGACTGCTCGCTGGCTGGCTGCCGTCCTCTTCCTGGTCGCGCTCCTGCTCGCGCCGGGCGCCCTCCATGCCCAGGGGCCCGACGAGCAGGCGCTGACCTGGCACGAGCAATCCACCACTCACTTCGCGATCCTCTACCCCGAAGGTGAAGAGGCGGAGGCCGCCCGCTATGCCACCTTCGTAGACCAGGTCTACGACAATCTCACGACACTCTTCGATCACCGCCTCGAAACGCCGGTCACCCTGCGCCTCTACCCCACGCTGGCGGCCTATGAGGAGATCAACCCCCTGGCCGGCGAGGTCAAAGGCGTCATCGCCCACGCGCAGCTGGGCCGGCGCGAGATTGCGGTGCTTGTCCCCCGCACGGCTAATCTCAGCGACGAAGAGGTCATCAATAATATTCGCCACGAACTGACCCACCTTATTATCGGCGACCTGTCCGGCGACCGCCTGCCGGTCGGCTTCCACGAGGGCGTCGCCCAGTACATCGAGCGTCCCGGGCGCGATCAGGCCGCCAAGGTTGAGCTTCTGCGTCAAGCCCGCGAGGCCAAACGCCTTCTGAGCTGGAGCCAACTCAACGCCGGCAGCACCGTCTACAAGAACCCCGAGATCGGCTACTCGCAAGCGGTCTCGATCGTTTCCTACCTGGTCAATGTGTATGGCTTCGATCGCTTGGTCGAGTTCATCCGCGCCCTACGCACCTCGCCCGGCTACCGCTCAGCGCTCCAGGCCACGTACGGCGTCCCGGCCGACCAGCTCGAGCGCGCCTGGCTGGACGCGCTCCCCGCTTACCTTGACGGCCGCTGGCAGGTCAACGCCCTCTGGGCCTACGACCTCGGCCCACTAAGAGCCCTGGTGGCCGAGGGCGCTTACGCCAGCGCCGAGAGCCAGTTGGGCGAGGCCATTCGCCTCCTTGAAACCAGCCAGCAGAGTGACGTGTTGGGGGAGGCTCGCCATCTCCTCGCGCTGAGCCAGCGCGGCCAGGACGCCGGCGAGGCCGTCCTGGCCGCC
>DOUV01000446.1 GCA_003520455.1 Chloroflexota bacterium
TTGCTCTTTGTGTGGGCCCGCCTGGCCAACCAGCGTGCGGGCGTCGAGGAGACGCTTCAGCCGTCAAGCCGGTACGGGTCTCAAGCGGGGCCCTCACTCGTTGCGGCGTAGCCGACCGGAGGGCAGAAGACATTCGGCTCGCTACCTCGCGCGCCAGATGGACCACAGCAGCCAGAGTCCCAGGGCGACAGCGAGCAGGAAAGCCAGGCCGAAGAGCCACCCACCCCAGGTGGCCCAACCCGGCGGATGATAGACCAGCATCAGGAGCGCCAGGCCGATGATCAACGCGGCGGTGAGGATACTCATCGCCAGGCGGTTCGCGGCGCGGTTCAGCGTGGCCAGGGCCTCGCCCAGGCCCTCGTGACGGGACGTCACCGTGATCTCGCCCCGTTCGAGTTGGGCCGCCAGCCGCCGCAGAGCCTGGGGCAGCTCCGGTCCCAGGTCAACCAGGTCCAGCACTCCCTGCGCCAGCCGCCTGGCCACGCGGTCCGGCGACCGCTGCCGTAACCAAAAGCGGCGGAAGTAGGGCGTCGCGAACGTCATCAGCTGGAAGTTGGGGTCGAGTTGAGCGCCCAGCCCCTCGCTCATGGCGATTACCCGGCTCAACAGGGCCAGATCAACCGGCAACTGCAGATGGTGCCGGAAGGCAATCGCCATCACGGTGTTCAAGGCCTCCCCGGCGGCCCACTCGCTGATCGGCCGGTCGGCGTAGCGCGCCACCAGGTGATCCAGGTCGCGCTTGAGGGCCTGGCGCGGCACTCGCCCGGAGGCGACCCCCAGGAACAACAATTCGTCCACCAGGCGATCGCCATCCCGCCGGATCAACGCCAGGCCGAGGCGGAGCAGCGCTTCTCGCAGGGACTCGTCCAGCCGGCCCACCATCCCAAAGTCGATCAGGCCGATGACCTCGCCGGGCAGGACGAAGAAGTTGCCGGGGTGGGGGTCGGCATGGAAGAAGCCGTGCTCGAAGACTTCCGTGAGAATGATCCGCACGCTATTCTCGGCCACCCGGCGGCGGTCTAGCCCCGCCGCCTCCAGCGCCGCCAGGTCGTTGATCTTGATGCCGCGGATCTCCTCCATCGTGAGCACGCGCCGGGTGGTCAGGTCCCAGGAGACCCGAGGCACGCGCAGGGCCGGCTCGGCGGCGAAGTTCTGCCGGAGGCGATCGGCGTTGTGGCCCTCGCGGGTGTAGTCGAGCTCGTTCCGCAGGGTGTAGGCGAACTCCTCGACCCAGGCCTCGACGTCGTAGTACTCGCCCAGCCGGGTCCGGCTCGTGGCCAGGTGGGCGAAGTCGGCCAGTACCGCCAGGTCCTGCTCCACCGCTTCTTCGACTCCCGGGCGCTGCACCTTGACCACCACCGGGGTCCCCTCGGCCAGGGTCGCGGCATGCACTTGGCCGAGGGAGGCTGCGGCACGGGGGATCGGGTCGAAGCGGGCAAAGATGGCCTCGGGCCGCGCCCCCAGTTCGGCCGCGACGACCGTGGCGATCTCGTCGTAGGGGACTGGGGGCGCGGCATCCTGGAGCCGGGCGAATTCGGTCACGTACTCCGGCGGCAGCAGGTCCGGGCGGGTGCTCAGCATCTGGCCCAGCTTGATGAAGACCGCGCCCACGTCCTCCAGCGCCATCCGAAAGTGCTCGGGGCGGGTGTAGGGTTCCTCCCGCCTGGGGTGCCCCAGCAACCCGGTGTGGAACGGGATCAGATCGCCCAGCCCTAGCTCGAGCACCACCCAACCCAGACCGTGGCGCGCCAGGGCGCCGGCAATCTGGCGGTAGCGGGTCAGGTGCCGGCGGCCCAGGATCGGCACGCGATTACTCCTGACCAACGCGCGTGGCGATTTGGACGCTGTGTTCCTCGGCCAGACGGCAGAGGCCCTCCCGGCAATCACAGCCGGGGTGAGTGCAGCGGAAGCGGAAACGAATCGTCTCCGCGCCCTGCAGGAAGGGCCCCAGCGTCAGGTGATAGCGCTGCACTCCCGCCATTACCCCGCCGGCCGGCGTCAGTTCGGCCGTCTGGGGGACACCTCCATCCAGGGACCAGGCCAGGACGCCGGGACAATTGGTCAGCACCGTCAGCCGGTCCCCAGGCGAGATCCAGGTCGTTTGCTGCGTGAAGGTCCAGATTACGGCGCGCGGCACGATGTGCTGGTCCAGGCTGGTGGGAGGAACTATCCCCAGGCCGCGGTAGACATTCGTGAGGTGCAACCGGAAGAGGTCGTCGAACTCGGCGTCGTTCCCTGAGTCCTGGTCGGTGCCGAACCACCAGAACCAGTCGCTCCCTTCGGCCATGTAGAGGGCTTCGAACGCGGCGGGCGCCGTCTCCGGCGTGGCCCCGGTCTGAGCCAGGACGTCGCGCGCCTGGCCCAGCAGTTCCCAGCCCCGATTTTCCTCCTCCTCGCCGATCCAGGTGCCAAGGTCGACGCCCGGCGCCGAGCCGAGCTCGTCAATCCAGGATCCGGTGAAGAGCTCGTAGATTCTGGTCTGCTCGTGGAGGGGATGAGGGGCGATGCCTCGCTCCGGGTTGCCCTCAAGGTACTCGGCGAAGGTAACGGTCTCGACTTCGGTGTCGCGCTCCAGCAAGCCATACAGCGCGTGCAGGAAGGGCCGCGCATCCTCGCGGTACGCGCCCCAGGCGTTCTCGCCGTCCAAAACCACCGTCAGCACGCAGTCTGCATCGCCCGTCACTCGCCAGGCAAAGCGCTCCTTGATCTCACGCAGGAAATCCTGTGCGGCCTGCTCAGCGTCGTCGTACGCGTAGTAGTGGAAGCCGATGGCGTCGGAGAGCGCTGTGTCGCGGAAGAAGATACTCACGGCCTCTTCCCCTTCCTCGGCACGGTAGGGCTGGCAGAGCACGTCGGGGTCGTTTACCCGGTAGCCCCAGCGCCCCGACCGGGCCAACACCCCCCGGTCGGTGGCGATCCACTGCACGCCGTGGCGGGCGAAGAGAGGGATGACGGCCTGGCTCACGGCGCCCTCCGCCGGCCACATGCCGCGTGGGAGCCGCCCGAAGTGGCGCCGGTAGCACTCGACTGCCAACCGCACCTG
>DOUV01000522.1 GCA_003520455.1 Chloroflexota bacterium
GCCAGCGCGACGGCAACGCCTCTCGCGACGGCAACGCCCGTTCCGCCGACCGCCACCGTGCCGGGTGGCGCCGCGGGTCCTGTCTGCGCTGTCGCCAGCGATGTGCTGAACCTTCGGATCGGTCCGGGGACCAACTACGGCGTTGCCCTGGTCCTCCAGCTCGGCGAGCAGATCGATCCCATCGCTCGCAGTGCCGACGGCGACTGGGTTGAGGTTGTGACCTCCGACAACCTCGTTGGATGGGTGGCGCGTGACTTGATTACGTGCCAGAACATCGATCTCGATCGTCTCCCGGTGGTCGTCATCCCGCCCACACGAACGCCGGTGCCGCCGACGGCGACNNCACCCTGATTGGGTTGCCGGGCACGTGGCTGATTATCACACTCGCTCTCCTCGCCCAGTGGGCCGCTCGCGACACGTTCAACTGGTGGACGCTTGGCCTGTGCCTCGTGCTGGCCATCATACGCCGACTCCGGTGACCGTCACCGATTGGCGGGGCGAATACTTCAACAATGCTGGCCTGGCCGGCTCGCCGACCGTGGTCCGAAACGATGTTGTCATCAACTTCAACTGGGGGTTGGGAGCACCGGCTCCGGGCCTGCCCGCTGATGACTTCAGTGCCCGCTGGACCCGCTGGTGGCGCTTTGCCCCAGGGACCTACCGCTTCCACCTGACTGCGGACGATGGCGCCCGGCTGTACGTGGACAATCGGCTGGTTCTCGATATGTGGGCGCAAGGCCCGGCGCGCACTCAAACAGTGGACCTCAACCTCTCGGCCGGTGACCACTTCTTGGAGGTTGACTACTTCGAGGCCAGTGGGAGCGCGAGCGTCGCCTTGTGGTGGGAGGAGCTCGGCACAATCACCGGCTGGAAGGGCGAATATTTCGACAACCGCAACTTGAGCGGTACGCCGGTGATTGTCCGCGACGACCCGGCGATCAACTTCAACTGGGGCACCGGCGCACCGGCGCCGGGCTTGCCGGCCGACAATTTCAGTGTCCGCTGGACGCGCGATCTGACGTTCGACGCCGGCACCTACCGCTTCAGCCTGCGGGCTGATGACGGGGTGCGCTTCTGGATCGATGGGAACTTGCTCATTGACCAGTGGCAATCCGGCAGTGCCACCTACAAGACCGAGGTCTATCTTAGCGGCGGCCGTCACAGTCTCAAGCTCGAGTATTTCGAGGCGACTGGTGGGGCCATCGTCGTCCTCGATTGGGAGCGCGTCGAGCAACAGTTCCCGAACTGGAAGGGGGAGTACTACAATAACGAGAACTTAGAAGGCGATCCGGCCCTCATCCGCAATGACGTGAACATCGACTTCAATTGGGGCGAGGGGAGCCCGGCGCCTGGTGCCAACAAAGATCACTTCAGCGTCCGCTGGACCGGTCGTCCGGAGATGAGCGCAGGTACCTATCGCTTCCATCTCACTGCGGATGACGGCGCCCGCCTCTGGGTCAACAGCACCCTGGTTCTGGATGAGTGGAGCGGTCGAGGCGGTGATTTCAGGGCCGATGTCGTAGTGCCCACGGATGGGCCGCAAAATGTCCGCGTCGAGTACTTCGAGGAGACCGGCCAGGCTGAGGTCCACCTCTGGTGGGAGTACCTCCTCCCGACGGCTACGGCGACGGCGACCGCAGTTCCGCCGACGGCCACGCCGACGGCGACCGCGGTTCCACCAACGGCTACGGCGACGGCGACTGCGGTTCCACCAACGGCTACCCCGACGGCGACCGCAGTTCCACCAACGGCTACCCCGACGCCGACGCCATCGCCGATTCCGTCCGAGAAGGTGAGGTTCCGCACGGTGGCCGAGGGGCTGCAGGACTACAGCTTTGTCCGCCGGCCGGTCTACACCGCCTTCCACAGTGCAGCGGAATGGGACGCGTTCGTGCAAACCATGCACGCCCTCAACGGCGACGCGGGTACAGACGTACAGTTCGTGCCGCTCCCCGGCGTAAAGTGGGCGAATGAGGTCGTACTCGCTGCTTTCCTCGGTGAGCGCCCGGACAGCAGCGCCGGTGTCAGGATCACCAGAGTCGAGCTTACGCCCAGAGGGCTGATCGTCACTGTCGAGCAAACGGGAGGTGCCGGTGCGAGCACCCAGGCCCTGACGACCCCGTTCCACATCGTGGCCGTCTCTCGTAAGGCTCTGCCGGCTGGAGCGTTGGACGTCACCTTCGTGAACCCAGACGGAGAGGTCCTCGGTCGTGACACACTGCAAGTGTCAGCGTCCTCCCAGTTGCGCCCCAGGATCAAGATCCGCTGACACAGCCGTCTGGTCACCTGCCATGGCACGCGGCGCCCACGTTCGTCGCGCGCCATGGTGCTTCTGCCATCTCGTCGACGTACGGCTCGACCGGACCAACTTAGACATTCCGCGAGATAGCCCGCAGTTTTTCGCACTGCTTGTGCTATACTGAGAAGGTCCACGGCGGCCCCTGCCGGCCACGCCGGGACCATCCGGTGATGCTTCGTGCCGCCTGGAGTGTCGATATGACCCGCTCACTGGTTACGCGGATCGTCCTCGTTGCCGCAATTGTCGCCCTCGGCTTGGGGCTCTCCCTCTGGCTCGATGGGAGTCGCTCGCGCGCCCTTGCGATTCTACCGCCCGATAGCGTGCTTGGGGTCGATCAGAGCCTGGTCTACGCGCTGCGCTCGTCCTCCGAGGCCACGACGACGATCTACGTGAGCGTCGATGGTAGTACCTGGCGGCCCCTTTCGGGTCTCGTACCCGGGCATGCTACCCATATTGCCGCCACGCCCGCGAGCCCCGCTCTGGTCTACGCCGCGAGCGAGCAGGGGCTCTTCGTGAGCACCGACGCCGGGCGCACCTGGCGGGCAACGGCCCTCGCACCGCAAACGACCGTCACGGCAATCGCTCTCGATCCGCTCGTACCCGACCTGGCATATGTCGCCACGAGTGAAGACGGGCTCTTCAAGCTCACCGACGGCGGCCAGAGCCTGCGGCCTCTTGAGGCGCCCGCACTGCCAGGTGCTCAGGTCGTGCGGCTCATGATTAACCCGGCGGAAAGCCAGATCATCTACGCTCTCACCAATCGGGGCTTCTTCCGTAGCACGACGGCCGGTGAGACCTGGTCGCAGCCAGGGGAACTCTTCGGTACCGTTGCCACTTTCAGCCTCGTACCGGCCGATCCCAATCTGCTCTTCATAGGCACGCACGAGGCCGATCTCTTCCGGAGCACCGATGCCGGCGCAACCTGGGAGCGGTTCAACAATGGCCTCGGGTTCGAACCGGGTGCCTCGCTGGCGATCACGGCCCTCGCCCAGGACCCGGCGCGCCCGTGATCTCTGGCGATCACGGCCCTCGCCCAGGACCCGGCGCGCCCG
>DOUV01000445.1 GCA_003520455.1 Chloroflexota bacterium
GTTGACTTTCCTGGCCGACCAACCGCAGGTGAACGCAGAACGTCTGGCCGTCGCCGGTCTCAGTCTGGGCGGATCGAATGCCATCGCCGCCGGGGCGCTCGACCCGCGGGTTGGAGCCGTCGTCGCGATCGAGGCCCCTGGCGACGGCGAGCGCTGGCTGTCCAGCCTGCGACGGCACTGGGAGTGGCTGGAGTTCAAGGCCCGGCTGGTGGAGGATCGCGCGCGACGTGTGCAGACCGGACAGTCCACACGCGTGGATCCCCTGGAGATTGCGCTGCCTGACCCCGACTCGCGCGCCTTTCTGGAGGGGGTCTACCGAGAATTTCCGGAGATGCAGTGCGATCTGCCGTTAGAGACGGCCGAGGCGCTGATCGAATTTCGCCCCGAGGCGCTGGTGGGGCAGATTGCCCCCCGGCCGCTGCTGTTGATCCACGGCGACGCCGACCGTCTTGTGCCGGTTGGTGAGGCGCGCAGCCTGTATGCGCACGCCAGTACGCCGCGCCGCCTTGAGGTCATCCCAGGTATGAGCCACTTCGACTGGGTGATGCCGACTTCGACCGGTTTCCGGCGCGTGAGCGATCTCGTCGCCGGCTTTCTCCGCGAGGTGCTACCGGCCCAATGACTACCGTCGGCATCATCGCCAACCCCGCCTCGGGCAAAGATATCCGCCGGCTGGTGGCCCACGGCTCGGTGTTCGACAATGACGAGAAGGTCAGTATCGTCCGTCGTGTCCTGCTCGGACTGCAAGCCGTGGGCGTCGAACGGGTCTGGATCATGCCGGAGAGCTTCGGTATTGGCCCCAAGGCGCTCGATGGGTTGCGGCTCACGCTTGAGGTCGCGTTGCTCTCGATGTTTGTCACCCGGACGCAGCAGGATTCGATGCGGGCCGCGGCGATGATGGTTGAGGGCGGCGCGCGTTGTATCGTGACACTCGGCGGCGACGGGACCAACCGCGTCGTGGCCAAGGCGAGTGGTGACGTGCCACTGATGCCGGTCTCCACCGGTACCAACAATGTCTTTCCGACAATGATCGAGGGAACCATCGCCGGCCTGGCGGCAGGGCTGGTCGCCGGTGGTCAGGCCGATGAAGCCGTGCGGCGTGTGCCGCGTTTGGACATCATCCGCCACGCGGGTGCCGGGGAAGCAGGCCCGCCGGACGACATTGCGCTGGTTGATGCCACGGTTTACGACGAGCGATTCGTCGCCTCGCGAGCCGTGTGGGATGCGGCCAAAATCAAAGAGGTGCTGCTCGCCCGGGCTGAGCCAGGCAACATCGGCCTCTCGGCCATCGGCGCCCACCTCCTGGCGGGAGGCTGCCCGCCCGGGCACGGTCTCTATCTCCGCGTGGGGCCGGCCGGGCAATCCGTCGCTGCGCCCATCGCGCCTGGCCTGATTCGATCGATCAATGTGGCTGAGTACCGCTTGCTCGCTGCGGGCGACGAGGTCACCATCAGCCATCAGCACCCATGCGTGCTGGCCCTCGACGGCGAACGCGAAATCGAGCTACGGCCGGGCGCGGCCGTTCGCGTGCGGCTGAATGCCGGTGGTCCCCGAGTGGTTGATGCGCGCAGAGCGATCGAGATTGCGGCGAGCGCGGGGGTATTCGTCGGAGCAGGGTGAAACCAACTGGGTCATAGTTGAGGTGATCGACCTATTGGAATATGGTGCATTGGGTGGGCGAGGCGCTGCCCTCGCCCGCCCAATGCACGCTCCCAAGAAGGGCGAGTTCTTTCACTGCCTGACGATCGTGACCCTCGAGTTCTGGACCTTTGGGTTGAAAGGTTTGGACAGGTTATCAGCCCTGACCTTCCGCTATGGGTTCGCCTGAGCGAATCGGGACATGACAGTGCCCCTCCTCATCCGGGGTTTTTTTTATGCCCAAGACGGTTTGCATGCTTTGACTCTCTGCGTTGTTTTGCATTCAAGCAGAGCAAGCATGCATGCATGATTGCTGCGACTGGGCCGGAAGCTCGTCCCGGCTTCTGGTTCGATCGACTTTCACCCGTTGTCCCAAAAGCAGGGTCGCTCAGTTGTCCAGGTGCGACGCACCCGTGTCCTTCGGAAGAGCGCACGAGGCGGGGTCAGACGACCTTCTGCAGACCCTCAGACCACGATGAAGGTGCGTCGCACCTCGTGCAACCGACGTCTAAGCGGCCCTGCTGCAAAAGCGCAGGCATCGCCGAAAAAACTGGCAGGCGATACAATGCGCCAATTGAGAAAGCGCTCGCGCCAGCGGGCGTGCTGTCACTTCCATTTCTTACCGGTTGGTGCGCCGCAATCTGTGGTCGCGCGGGAATACGCAGATGGCGAAGAATCAGGAACTCACGAACGTCGAGAAACTGCGCGGTTTCCCCTGGAGCATCGCCTCGAACGCAGCCAACACAATCTTCGTCCAATTCACCTTCTTCGGCTCGGTCTTCGTATTGTTCTTGAGCGCGTTGGGTCTGAGCAAGAGCGAGGTGGGCTTTCTTCTGTCGCTGCTCCCCTTCACGGGGGTCATCGCCCTCTTCATTGCGCCGGCCGTCGAGCGCTACGGCTACAAGCGCGTCTACCTGACCTTCTTCGGAACGCGCGATTTCGTTGCCGCGTTCTTGCTGTTGACGCCCTGGGTGCTGTCCAACTTCGGGCAACAGGCCGCGTTGCTGTTCGTCTCGGTGATTGTTGCGGCTTTCTCTCTGCTCCGCTCGGTCGGCATGACTGCCAGCTTTCCCTGGATTCAAGAGTACGTTCCCAATGCCGTCCGCGGGAAATACACTGCCACCAACAACATCTTCACGACCATCACGGCATTCGTGGCGGTGATGACAGCAGGCTACGCCTTGCGTCTCGCGACTGGCTTCTTCGGGTACATTTTTTTGATCGGGATCGGTGTCATTTTCGGCTTCATCTCGGTCTGGTTGGCCTCATTTATCCCGGGGGGAGCGCCGAAAGAGCGGCGACGGACACAAACAGCGGAGCGGCGAGACCTCTGGCAGGCAGTCGGCGATGGGGACTTCCGTCGCTATCTGGTGGGCGTCGGCATCTTCACTTTGGCAACTGTGCCGCTCGCATCGTTCTTGCCCCTCTTCATGCAAGAGCAGGTGGGCCTCAACCCGGGCGCTGTCGTCTGGCTCCAGATCGGGAGCCTCGGCGGTGGCCTCATCGCAAGCCCGCTCTGGGGGTGGGCCGCCGATCGCTATGGCAGCAAGCCGGTCATGCTCATGGGAATTTTCCTCCGGATCACCCTCCCTCTGTTCTGGATGGTAATGCCTCGCCACAGCGCCGTGAGCCTGGCTGTCGCTCTGGCGACCTTCGCGCTCCAAGGGCTCGCCGATATAGGGTGGGGCATCGGCTCCGCCCGTCTGCTCTACGTGAATGTCGTGCCACCCGCTCAGAGAGCCGACTATATGGCGCTCTACAGTGCCTGGACTGGGGTTGTCGGGGGCATCAGCCAGTTGATTGGCGGGCGGGTGCTCGAAGCCTCGCAGGATGTCACCGGGCAGTTCCTGGTCTTCACGCTTGACCCGTACCTCCCCCTCTTTCTGATGGGCTTGATCTTGCCGGTGGGGGGTGCCCTGGTGCTCCAGTCAATCCGCGTCGAGAGCGATGTCACCGTCGGCGAGTTTGCTGGGATCTTCCTGCGCGGCAATCCTTTCCTGGCCATGACCTCGTTGGTCCGCTATCACCTGGCACGAGACGAGCAGGCCACTGTGCAGGTCACGGCGCGGTTAGGGCAGGCCAAGAGCCCCCTTGCGGTGGAAGAACTGCTCGAGGCCCTCTGCGATCCGCGGTTCAACGTGCGCTTCGAGGCAATCCAGGCCATCGCGCACAGTGCCCCGGACGAGCGGCTCATCAACGCCCTGGCCGACATTCTCAACGGCCCCGAGCCAGCCCTCAGCGTGATGGCGGCCTGGGCTCTCGGACGGCTGGGGGACGAACGGGCCATCAAGCCGCTCCGTACCGGCTTGCACGCCAGTTATCGCTCGGTGCAAGCGCATAGCAGCCGGGCATTGGCCACGCTGGGCGATCACGACTTGATTCCTATCCTGCTGGAGCGGCTCGCGATTGAAGGCGATTACGGCCTGCGCGTCGCCTACGCCTCAGCATTAGGCAGACTCGACGCCGAGGAGGCGACCAGCCAGATTCTGGGTATCCTGCGTACCAGTCGGGAGGAAATAACGCGTCTGGAACTCGCTTTTACTCTGGCTCGCATGCTGGGCGATGAACACCACTTTGTTCGCTTGTTGCGCCAGCTTCGCGCCGACGCGGGGACGGCAACGGCTCAAGAACTTGCAGCCCTCAAGAAGAAGCTGGAGAAACTATCTCCGGAGGACAGCGCCGTCGTCACGCTGCTGGAAGAGGGCATCGACGCCTTCGCCCGCGATCAGATCGCCCGTGGCACGGCGGTGCTCAGCCAATTTCTGCACCAGTTGCCGTGTAATACCATCAAAGGTGCCTGTCCTGCCATCCTCGACGAGTGTGCGCACCGCCTGGCCCAATACGGTGCCTCACGCCCCGAGTACGTTTTGTTAACTCTCCACGCCCTCCAGGTATGCTTGCTGGGGTAAGTAAACAGCATTACGCCTCAGGCGAAGCCAGGCCATCCTTGAGCCCCCCTGCAGCCCAATTATTGCTCCCGCGATGGGTGAGAGATGCTTGATTAGAGAGAGGAGTCATCGATGGCTGATCTTCGGGGAACGACGCGGGCGCCTGAGCTTCCGCCCGGTCTGGAGTGGCTCAACACGCCGCGGCCGCTCACGCTGGAGGCGCTGCGCGGCAAGATCGTGATCCTCGAGTTCTGGACTTTTGGGTGAGTCAACTGCCATCATAATTTCGTGCAGTTGCGCGAACTCCGCGAACGGTTTTCGAATGAGCTGGTCGTTATCGGGGTCCACTCGGCAAAGTTCCCTTCCGAGCAGTTGACTGCGAACATCCGGGAGGCGATTCGGCGCCACGATATTCACCACCCGGTGGTCAACGATGCCGGCTTTCAGATCTGGCGTCAGTACGGCGTGAATGCCTGGCCCACGGTGGTGCTCATTGACCCGTTGGGGAACTACGTCGGCTCGTAGGCCGGTGAGATCGCCGCCGATGCGTTTGCCCCACTGATCGAGGCGATGATCGCGGATTTCGACCGCGAGGGACTGGTCGATCGCCGGCCGCTCGATCGCCAGCCTGAGGCCGAGCCGGCTCGCCCGCTTCGTTATCCCTCGAAGCTCCTGGTCACACCCGATGGCCGCCTGTGCGTGGCCGATACCGGCCACCACCGGATCATCGAGCTGCGGCTCGACGAGGGCGTGGCCGACGATCCCTTCGTCGCGGCCGAGCTGTGGGGACCAGACGGAATCGCCGTGCTGGGGCCGAGCGAGGGCCATCGGGAGTCGGCACGGTTCTCCATCGCGGATACCAACAACCACCTCATCCGCGTTGGCGATCTCGAGAGCCGAACGGTGCGAACGCTCACGCTCTACGGCCTCGAGCGGCTCCAGCCGCGGCCGACTCGAGAACCGGTCGCGCGTCGCCTGCCCCCGGTGACCGTTGCCCCCGGCCTGATCACACTCACCTTCGATATCGAGCTACCGCCCGGTTACAAGCTCAACGACGAGGTCCCGCTCGCGTTTCGTGTTGAGCAGGACGGTGGTATCCATCGCTTCCCGGCCGGCGAGCCACCTATGCTCCGCCTCGACGTAGAGTCGGCCCGCGAGCTTGACCTGGATCTCACGCTCTCCTACTGCCAGGCGGCGGACGAGCGGCTCTGCAAACGACTCGTGCTACCGATTGCGGTGGCCGAGAACGGTCCATTCTCTGTTGAGGTCCCCTACTCCATTCCGGTGGGTACACCGTGACTGGCCGTCGGGACCCACCAGCCTGCCAATCTCTTCTTCGCAACGGGCCCCGCTCGAAACCCGGTTCGAGCGGGGCGTACTTTTTTCCCAACGCCGCTCCCATCGGTCGCCCGGTTTCCTCTCCTCCGGGCGAGGAGGGGGACCCCGTCGCCCCGTCGCTCGTACACCCATGGGGAGTGACGGCTGCGGAATGGGCCGTGTTGAGGGTTGCCATCCCGGCGGTGGCACAGAGTATGCTGACAAAAGAGGATAATGGCATCGTTCACTTTCTTTGTTGGCGAATTGAAATTTCGAAATGCCTGAACCTTCT
>DOUV01000669.1 GCA_003520455.1 Chloroflexota bacterium
CATTCGGGGTCGAACGGACCTCCCCCCCGGCCGATTCGCGCGGGGCGGCCATCCAGGCCAGCGCCAGCTCGCGGGCCAGCGAGCCGATCCGCTCTTGAAGACGCAAGGAGTGGACAAACAGATCGCTTGCAGGGTCGGCATCCAGAGTGCGGTGGAAAGCCTGGAGCTCACTCAAGCGGCTCCCAATCGGAAGCCGGAAGCCCGGCGCGGGTCGCCCGGCGAGCGGGGGCGGAAGGTTGGCCAGCGGCAGGCTCTGCTGGTAGGTGCCTTGACCCAGAGCGGCGCGCACCCGCGCGCGGAGCGCGGCCAGGTCCTGCGCATTGGTCACCACGTTGAGGTCATCGGTGTCGACGACCAGCAGCGGGGTGCCGGTATAGCTGGCGAAGAACTCGTCGTAGGCACGAGCGAGATTGGCGATGTATTCGCGCGGCATGCCGCGCTCGTAGGGGCGGTCACGCGCCGCGATGCGGGCCATCAGGGTATCGACGGAGGCCCGCAGGTAGATAACCAGGTCGGGGGCGGCGGTGTGCTCGGCCAAGGTATGGTAGAGGGTCTCGTAGGTTGCCAACTCGTCGCCGGCCAGATTCAGGCGCGCGAAGAGGTGGTCCTTTGCGAAGAGATAGTCACTCAGCAGGGGAATGCGCCCGGCGAAGCCGCGGATCTTGACCTGTTGGCGATAACGGCTGAGCAGGAAGAAAATCTGGGTCTGGAAAGCGTAGCGCTCGCGGTCGGCGTAGAAGCTGGCGAGAAAGGGATTCTCCTCGAAGACTTCCAGCATCAGGCGCGCTTCGAACTCTGGTTGGAGGAGTCGTGCCAGGGTCGTCTTCCCGACGCCGATCACGCCTTCAATGGCGATATAGAGCGGTGCGACCACGCGATGCGTTCTCCTCTTCTGAATACCTGTGAGGATACGTAGCATATCGGGAGGTGGCGCTTTTGGCAATTTGGAGATCAAACGTTCGATGGACGAGGCTCGATCGACGCGTTGTCTGTGGCCGCCGGAGGAGCGGGCGCCGCTTTCTCGGTGTGCAACCCGAGCTCCACGGCAATGGCAGAAGGCCCAGGCGCTTCCAGGAAGAGGGTCTGGACCTCGGCCGGCGGCACTGCGGGGCTGAGGAGGAAGCCCTGCACTCCATGGCATCCGATCTGGCGCAGAAACTGGAGTTGTGCCCTGGTTTCTACACCTTCGGCGACGACCCGCATCTGCAAGCTGTGGGCCAGAGTGGTAATCGCTCTGACGATTACCGCCTTATCGGGCGTGTTTTCGGCGCTGGCACGGATGTAGCGGACAAAAGAGCGGTCGATCTTGAGAGTGTCGATCGGGAGATGCTGCAAGTATGCCAGTGATGAGTAGCCGGTGCCGAAGTCGTCGATGGCGATACGGACCCCCAAGGTCTGGAGTCTCGCCAGCTTCAAAGCCGTATCTTGGGTATTATACATCAGCATGCTCTCGGTGAGCTCGAGCTCGAGCAGGTGTGGCTCCAGCCCGCTCTGCTCCAGTGCCCTGGCGGTCACTTCGACAAAGTCGGGCCGCGTAAACTGCAGCGCCGAGACATTCACCGCCACCTTGACGGCGGGGTGGCCGTCCCGCTGCCAGACTTTACTCTGTTGGCACGCCTCGCGCAGGGCCCATGTTCCGATCGAGATGATCAGGCCACTCTCCTCAGCCATGGGGATAAACGTGGCCGGGGAGATCATGCCGAAGCCGAGGCGGTGCCAGCGCAGGAGTGCTTCCAGCCCCACCACCTGGCCGATCCTCAGGTCGAATTGCGGCTGGTAGTACAGCGTGAGCTCCCCCCGCTCGACAGCCTGGTAGAGCTGGCGCTCGAGTTTGAGGCGCTCGAGGGTCGCTGTGTCCACCTCGGTGGAGTAGAACTGGTACTCGTTCTTGCCCTGCTCCTTCGCGCGATACATGGCGCTGTCGGCCTTGCGGAGCAACTCCGTCACATCCTGGCCGTCGTCGGGGAAGAGACTGATCCCGATACTGCCGGTCACGAAGAGCTCGTGCCCTTCCACCTCGAAGGGGGTTTTGAGCGCATCGAGGAGCTTCTCAGCCACTCGCGCGGCTCCCTGTGGATCTTTGAGTTCAGTCGCGACGAGGGTGAATTCATCGCCTCCCATACGCGCGATGGTGTCGGTGCGCCGGACCCGACGCTCCAGGCGCCACGCGACCTGTTGGAGGAGCGAGTCGCCGACGGCGTGTCCCAGGGTGTCGTTGATCAACTTGAAGCGATCCAGGTCCACGAAGAGCAGCGCCAGTAACTCCGCGCGCCGCGCCGCCTGGGCGATCGCCTGCTGCAGACGATCTTCGAACAGCACCCGGTTGGGGAGCCCGGTGAGGCTGTCGTGCTGGGCCTGGTACGCGAGCCGGTCGGTGAGTTGGCGCTGCTCGATCGCGATGGCGGCCAGGTAGCCGGCCATTTCGAGGAGCGTCCGTTCGTCGCCATCGGGCTCCCGCGGCTCGCGGTCGTACATTGCGAACGTTCCCAAGAGCTGGCCGAGCCCAGAAACGATCGGATAGTCCTTCCGTCAAGAGGAAAATTTAACCAAGCGAAGGTTGGAGGATGTCGCGACGGCGCTCCGTCCACCAAAAGGCGGAGTGGGCTCAGCCGCCTGCCGCATGCAATCCGAGCACAGATGTGCTACCCTCAGTCTAAGGCAATCTCCGCGAGCCCGGTCGCAACCTGTCCTGAGTCATTGCGTATAGGATTGTGACCTGGGGCTCGTCGTTGTGTGAGGGACAAGTCACGATGACGGTAAACGAACAGCAGGAGCGGGCCTGGGTTGAGGCTGCCTTGCGCGGCAACACGGATGCCTTTGCGCAATTGGTTGCGGCATATGCCGACCCAGTGTACAACCTGTGCTACCGGATGCTTGGCGATCCTGCCGAGGCGGAGGATGCGGCTCAGGAGACCTTCATCAGGGTTTACTCGCGGTTGGATACCTACGATAGTTCTCGCAAGCTCGTCTCGTGGGTTCTCTCGATCGCGTCGCACCACTGTATCGATCGTATTCGCCGGCGCCGCCTCCAGACGGTCTCAGTTGACGATCTGCCGCCCTGGGAGCCGCTGGTGGGCGATCAACCGGGACCCGAACGCCGCTATCTCGACCGCGAGCGTGAGGCGCGGGTGCAGGCGCTGCTGCACTTCCTTCCGCCGCACTATCGCCTGCCGGTCGTGCTCCACTACTGGCACGATCTCTCCTACCAGGAGATCGCCGAAACCATGGATACGACAGTGAGTGCGGTCAAGAGTCGCCTCCACCGCGCCCGATTGATGTTGGTCGAGGCGATGAACCAGCAGGCGCCCGATCTGGTACCAAGAAATCATGCGGTTTCTCAATCGACCCGAGGTGAGCATGTGGGGGTTTCTTGAGATGACGTGCAATGAGATCAGTGAGTTGATGGCGCTGGCTTTGGACCAGCCGCTCGACGAGCGGGCCCGCTCGGGCCTGCGAGCTCATCTGCAGGGCTGCGGCAATTGCCGGCGTCTCTGGAGTGCTTTTCAGGAGGTCGATCGGCTCTTCCGTGCCTCGCCATTGGCGACGGCGCCGCCCGGATTCACGGCGCGAACCGTGGCCGTGACCCTGGCCCGCAAGCGGCGCGATTCTATGATTTTGGGTGGCATCGCGCTCTTGTGGGCAATGTTCGTGGTGGTTGGGCTGCTCTTGATGTCGATACTCGATAGCTCGGGGATCATCATCGGGTTATTGGGGCAGCCCACCGTGCTGACGCAGGCGCCGCAATGGGTCGGGCTACTGGGCGAGGTCCTCCTCAACCTGGGGCAAATGGCGTGGAGCCTGGTCTGGCTGCTACGGCAGATCGCTTCACTGCCGGCCGTCGCGCTCACGCTGTTGTTGGCGATGAGCAGTGGCCTGGTCGTCCTGATCGTGTTGATGCGCACCGGCCAGCAGCCGGCGCCCAGCTTGCTCTAGCCGTTGCCGTTGCAACCGATATTCCTCATCTCGCGTACTGTCTGATGGTGGAAGGAGGTTCTCGGTCGCCGCCGTCACGAAGCGGCGGGCGAGGGCGAGTCAATGCTGTCGGCGGTGGAGTCTGAGGTGGAGTCCATGCCTGTTGCCGCGCAATCACGAGCCGGGCCCGGCTTCCCGGTTCGGGTGCTCTGGTTCGTCTTGATCGGATGGTGGGCCACGTTTCTTTGCATCAACGTGGCTTGGTTATTGAATGCTACGATCATCTTCCTCCCTATCGGCCTCTGGATGTTGAACCGCGTGCCAAAGGTACTCACCCTGCAACCCGAGCGCACTGTCCTCGTGGGGCGTTCCACCCGAGGCGGCGATCTTCCCCGGCAGCCGCGGGCGGTGCCACAGGAGGCCTTCGTGGTGCGCGCGCTATGGTTCGTGCTGGTGGGGTGGTGGCTGAGTTTGATATGGGCCAACCTGGCCTGGGCGGCAGCGGCTACGATCATTCTGCTCCCGGTGAGTGTCTGGTTGCTCAACCGGCTCCCGGCGGTGACGACGTTGCACCGTCATTGATACCGACCCTGTCCAGGAGATGAACCAAGAGAGGTGAGCCGTATGAATCGTTTCAAATCGCGTTTCTCGCTCCCAATTGTGTTGGCACTCTTGCTCCTGATGCTCTCGAACGCCAGCCTCTACGCTCAAGGACCGGGCGTCCAGGTGGGCGACAAAACTGTCTTCGGCGGGAGTTACGTGTTGGCCTCGGGCGAGCGTTTGAAAGGGAGTCTGACCGTATTTGGTGGGACGGCCCAGATCGAACAGGATGCCACGGTTGAAGGCGATGTCGCCATCATGGGTGGGAGCGCGGTGGTCGACGGTCGCATCACCGGCGATGTGGCCGTCTTCGGTGGGCGTCTCCGACTGGGCCCGAGTGCAGTGATTGAGGGCGACCTGGCGGCCTTTGGGGCGGTGGACCGGGCGCCGGGCGCGCGCGTTCTCGGCAGCGAAACGAGCCCCAACTTCCGGTTCGCGCTCCCCGGATTCGGCCCGGGTGGGCCGCCGCCGGTGGTGGTCGGGCGTGAGGGACCGGGTAACTTCCTCTTGCGGCTCATCTG
>DOUV01000674.1 GCA_003520455.1 Chloroflexota bacterium
GCCCTCGATGCAACGCTGCGCGTGGCGGCGCCGCTGCAACACCGTCGTCGCACGACGGAGGCCGCGGTCGGACTGATCGTGCGGCCGGACGATCTGCGTGTGAAGGAGCGGCGCCGGCGGCTGGGGAACCGGATTCTCTTTGTGGTCGACGCCAGCGGCTCCATGGCCGCGCGGCGGCGGATGGAAGCGGTAAAGGGCGCGATTCTTGGCCTACTGCTCGACGCCTATCAGAAACGCGACCGGGTCGGGCTCATCACATTCCGAGGCGAGCGCGCCGAGGTGCTTCTGCCGCCGACCAACAGCATCGATCTGGCCGAGCGGGCGCTCCAGGCGCTGCCGACCGGCGGGCGCACACCGCTGGCCCACGCCCTCATGCTCGCTGGAGAAGCGTTGTGCAAACGCGGTGATGACGATCTCGTGCCCCTGCTCGTGCTCGTCAGCGACGGGCGGGCCAACGTGGGAATCGGTGGGGATGCCCGCCGGGACGCGCAGGCGGCGGCTGAGGCGTTGGCGGCGCGACACATCGCGAGCCTCGTTCTTGACAGCGAGCAAGGCTTCGTGCACCTCGGACTGGCCCGTGAGTTGGCTGGCTGGCTCGGGGGCGACTATCTCAAGCTGGAAGAGCTCCACGCCGATGCTCTGCGTGGAGTGATCCGGAGCGCGCTCGAATGACAGAAACTGTTCATTCGATCCCCGATCTCGCCACGAAGAGCACGAATTTCACGAATCCGAACAACGGCGCGGGCTTCTGTTCGTGTTCATTTGTGGAATTTGTGGCCGAAGGGCTTGTAGCCGGCGGCGAGCTGCCATCGATACAACCTGCTACTCAGGGAGGACAAAATGTACGAAACCCACCATGAACACCAACATGTGACCCGCACCCTCACGCTGGCGCAGACGATGGTCGTGCAGGCTGCGATTGTGCTCTTCGTGGCGGCGATTGTGCTGTGGGCACTTCTCTTTGCCAATTACCTGCCCCTCCACGACTCGTTCCACGCGCTGCGCCACGCACTCTATATCATTCCGTGCCACTGATGGGCGATAGACGATGAAGAAACGGAGGGTCGTCCTTCTCGGTATCCTGTTGGTCACGCTGATGGCGGCTGCCTCCGCGGTGAGCGCGACCCGCCGCCAGAATGCGCCCCGGGCGACGGTCGACCTGCACACGGAACCGGCTGCGGGCGCGATTATCCCGGACGAGACGCTGGTGCAGACACACCTGCGCGTTCTTGACGCGAATGGACAGCCTGTCCCTGGGGCTCAGATCGCTCTCCATCTCGACACACCTCCACGCCCCAAGATTCTGACCACCGATTTCCCGTACGTCGAAGGCACGACGTTGCTCGAGTTCGCCGTCGACACCTCGAACGGCGAGATGCAGTTTGAGACAATCTACCCGATCCGGGGGATCTACACCTTCGAGACCCACGTCACGCTGCCGGATGGTACAGCGCTGGATGCTGCCCCAAAGCTTTCAGTCGCCGAGAATCCGGCCGAGGCCCGCAACTTCCTGCTCTTCGCGGCGATTCTCCTCGGTTTCGGGCTTCTCTCCGGCCTGGTTATCGGCCGCGGGTACCGGGCGGCCTTACCGCTGGCGCTGGTCACCGCTTTGTGGTTTGTTTCTTCAGTCACATATGCCCACGGGCCGGACGAGCATGACGCTCCGGGCCGCACCAGGCCGATCACCGTAACCAACACAGAGGGGTCGCTCCACGCCGTTCTGACCGTTGCCCCTGGGTCCGGCCGGGTCGGCACCCTGAACACCATCAAAGTCCGGCTGATCAACCCCAACGGCACACCCACGGATGGTGAGGTCACGCTGCAGATCTGGCAACTCGAAGATGAGATCCCGATGTACACATTCCACCTGCCGGTGCTGCGTGGTGAAGCCGGCCTGCAGGTCCAGTTCTTCGACGGAGCGAAGCACGACATTCGGGTCGAGGCACGGTCGGCGGATGGCCGCACGACCACTGTGCATACACCCATCGCGGTGGAAAGCTTCTCGCCTCCGCTGGAGCTGAAGATGCGCGTCGCGGGCCTCCTCGTCAGCGTGGTGGCTCTCGGATTGTTCGTCGGTCTGTGGTTGGGGACGCGCTCCCGGCCATTTTTCGGGAGCCGCGTCTTGCCGGAACACCGCCTCACCTGGTAGAACGTCTGTGGTTGGCATGGGAAGCATCTTCAGAGACCGTCAAATCTGTGCGACCGCGGCTCTCGCGCCCTGGTCGGCGGTCCAATTCCGCCGGACGCCGTGCGAGATGAAACTGTGACCCCCGGCAACGACCATGCTGGAGTGACCGATCTCCGTTCCCTCGTCTTTCCGTTGCTGGCCTGGGGCAACAACCCGCAGGTCGATCTGCTCCTGCTCCCAGTGCTCACCCACCTCTTCGGTCCCGGCGATGCAGGCATGTTGGCGACCCGGATCGAGTGGCAGGCGCGTTGGCTGGCGACCTCCTACCTGGGGTCGCAGGCGGCGCAGCAGCCAGGTGCCCAGGCCCTGTTATTGGCACTGGCAGACGATGGCGAGCGCTTCGTGCGTGAGGGCGCCGCGCGAGCCCTCGCGACCTGGGTGCAGGCCGACCCCTTAGCGGCCGCCCCTCTGGCTGACCTCCTCGGTGATCCGGACAACAGTGCGCGCCTGCGCCGGACGGTCCTGTTGGCGGCGGCCGCACTCGTGCGCGATGAAACGGCCCCCATCGGTCCGGCGCTGGTGCTGCTCGCGCGGGCCGTCACCCTGCCCGCCGATGATGTTGTCCGTCGCACCCTGCCACAAATCCTGCACGACCTGGCGGCGCGCGCTCCAGAAGCCGCGCACCGGCTGCAGGCTCGCCCCTGGCCGGCGGATTGGCAGACCACCGCCGTGATTCCT
>DOUV01000967.1 GCA_003520455.1 Chloroflexota bacterium
GTGGCATGGGCAGCTACCCGGGCGCCGCGCTCGGGGCGGCGCTCGTCGGCCTCGCCCGGGCTTTCGGCGACCACTTCGTCCTCTCCGGCATCGCGCTCCCCGGCATGGCCGAGGCAACGCGACTCTCGCCGGCTATCGCCCGGGCCAGTACCGTGCTCGTCATGGCCGTCTTCCTTCTGGTGCGGCCGGCCGGTATCTTCGGGAAGAAAGAGTAGCGCTGAAGGATGAACGGAGGGTCGCGCCCTTCGCCCCTCAGCATTCATCGTTGTTTCACTCAGGAGAATCGCCCCATGACGCGGTCGCGCACCTCCTGGCTCGCCCTGGCCGGCCTTGGGCTGTTGGTGCTCTTCCCCTTCCTGGCCGCCCTCGTGATGCGGCAATCCGTGGATCAGGGCACGCCCAAGTTCTTGCAGGGTTTGCTCATCCAGGTCTTCATCCTGGCGGTCTTCGCGATGTCCTACGACCTCCTGTTGGGCTACACCGGCATTCTCTCCTTCGGTCATGCGATGTTCTACGGGACCGGCGCCTACGTCGTGGGAATCATGCTCAAGCACGTGCTGGCCGATGGCGACAGCGCGACCGGTCCCACGCTGGTTCACCTGGCAGTGGCACTGGTGGTCGTGCTTGTCGTTGTGAGTGGGCAGAGCGTGCTCTTTGGGTTACTCTCACTCCGCGTGAAGGGAGTCTATTTTGCGATGGTGACCCTGGCGTTCGCGCAGATGTTTTTCATCCTTTCCGAGGCGACCGACTTCCGACAGTGGACCGGGGCGGAGGATGGATTGCAGGGCATCCCGGTTCCCGCTGCCATCTCCCCGACGGACGAGCGCCTGCGCTTCTACTACCTCACGCTGATCTTCATGGTTCTGATGTACCTCTTCGCGCGCCGCCTGACCGAGTCGCCGACCGGACGCGTGATGATCGCGATCCGCGAGAACGAGCAGCGCGCCGCAGCCATCGGCTACAACACGGTGATCTTCAAGCTGATCGCGATCGTCGTGAGTGGGCTCATGGCGGGGCTGGCCGGGGGGCTGATGGCGCTCTGGCAGCTCAACGCCAGCCCCACGCTTCTCGGCGTAGGCACCACGATCGACGCGCTGCTCATGGCGATCATCGGCGGCATCGGCACACTGATTGGCCCGGTGCTGGGAGCTGGCGTGCTGGAGTTGCTCGGCTTCTACCTCAACCGTACCTTCGGGCCGAGCTGGACGTTAATTCTGGGCCTCGTCTTCGTGCTGCTCGTGATGTTCTTACCCTACGGAATCGTCGGCACCTGGCGCCTCCGCAAGGTCAGCCTCGGGCGAGGCTGGGAAGTTCTCGGCCGGCGGCTTGGCCTGGTGGCGCCGGAAGCGGAGTTGCGAGCGGAGCGGTGAGGAACTGGGAAACAGAAGGAACTCAGAGGAACCCAAGAACCATCGAGGGCCGAGCAGTGCTCGCTTTTTCAATTTTCTCAGTTCCCTCTCGTTCCCGCACTCCCCTGATGGAGAGGTAAGAGGCATGTACATCGGAGACTGGCTCGGCAGGCGGGCGATGTTGACGCCGGAGAAGGTGGCGCTGGTGGACACCAGTGCCGGCAACGAGATTCCCTACCGCGAATGGAACCGCCAGGTGAACCGGCTGGCGAACTGGCTGCGGGACGGCCTCGGCGTGCGGAAGGGCGTCCGGGTGGCCGTGCTGGCGATGAACTGCGTCGAGTACCTGGATGTGTGGTTCGCCTGCGGCAAGCTGGGCGCCATCCTCCAGAATCTCAACTGGCGACTCACGGTCCCGGAGCTTGCGGCCCTGATCAACGATGCGGCGCCGCGTGTCCTGGTGTATGGCCAGGATTTCGTCGCGCAGGCCGGCGCCTTGCGCCCCCAGGCCCCCAGCGTGCAGCACTTCGTCGCACTCGCCGACAAAGCCGCACCAGGCGACCTGGCCTTCGCGGCGCGCGACGCCCAGCCCGATTCGCCCCCGCCGGAGATCGAACTGCACTGGGATGATCCCTGGGTCATCTGCTACACGGGCGGCACCACCGGGCCGCCCAAAGGCGCCATCCTCACTCACGGTACCATGACCTGGAACGCGATCAACACCGTCGCCAGTTGGGGGCTCACTCCCGACGACGTCGCGATCCTGAACGCCCCGCTCTTCCACACGGGTGGGCTCAACGTCTTCACCGCGCCCCTGGTACACATCGGCGGCACCAGCATCCTCTGTCGCACCTTCGACGCGGCCCAGGTCTTCGACCTGATCGAGGACGCCGGGGTGACGCTCTTCTTCGGTGTGCCGACTATGTTCATCGTGATGCAGCAACATCCCCGCTGGGCTGAGGCCGATTTCTCCCGCTGCAAGCTGGTCATCAGTGGTGGGGCGCCCTGCCCCCTGCCGGTCTTCGCGCGCTTCTGGGAGAAAGGCGTGGATTTCAAGACGGGCTACGGGCTGACCGAGGCCGGCCCGAACACCTTCTGGCTCCCGCCGAAGGATGTGCGCCGGAAACCAGGCGCGGTCGGCTTTCCCCTTTTGCATATCGACGTCCGGGTCGTCCGTGAGGATGGGAGCGAATGTGGACCCGACGAAGTCGGGGAGCTCATTATCCGCGGCCCGCATGTGACTCCCGGCTACTGGAACAACCCAGAGGCCACGGCGGCTGCGATTAAAGATGGCTGGCTCCACACTGGCGACCTGGCCCGGCGGGATGAGGAAGGCTACCTGTACATTGTCGGCCGGCTCAAGGAGATGATCATCTCGGGGGGCGAGAACCTCTACCCCGCAGAGGTCGAGAGTGCCATGTACGGCCATCCCGCTGTCGCCGAAGCCGCCCTGATCGGCGTGCCCGACGAGAAGTGGGGTGAGGTCGGGCGGGCCGTAGTGGTCTTGCGTCCCAACGTCACGCTGACGGAGCGAGAACTCCTCACCTATCTGCGCGAACGCCTGGCAAGCTACAAGGTTCCCAAGAGCGTCGTTTTCGCCGAGGTGCTGCCAAAGACCGGCGCCAACAAGATCGACAAAAAGCTGTTGCAGGCAGAGTTCGGAAGAAAGGCCGAATGATGGCGTCGGGGCACGCTCATCATTCACGCGAGGTGCATGTGCCAACAGCGAACGCCAACAACATCATGATCCACTACGCGACGAACGGCGACGGCCCGCCACTCCTCTTCATCACCGGTATCGGCTACGGTGCCTGGTTCTGGCACAAGCAGGTGCCGGTGCTGAGCCAGCGCTTCCAGGTCATCACCTTCGACAATCGGGGGGCTGGCGCGAGCGATAGGCCGGATGGTCCCTACACGACGAGCCAGATGGCGGCCGATACCGCCGGGCTACTGGATGCGCTGGGAATCAAGCGCGCCTCCGTCGTTGGGCACTCCCTGGGTGGCTTCATCGCTCAGGAACTCACCCTCTCCCGGCCCGAGTTGGTGAACAAGCTGGTCCTCGCCGGCACGAGCTACGGCGGTCCCAACGTCATCCCCGTCACGCCCGGGGCACTGGCGGTGCTCACCAACCGCCAGGGCGACCCGGTGGAGTTGGTGAAACGGGGCATTGCCATCGCCGCAGCGCCCGGATTCGCCGGACGCCATCCTGAGGTGATGACGGAACTTCTGCGCTACCGCCTGACGAACCCGGTGCCCCCGGCCCAATACCAGGCCCAGGTCATGGCCGGCGCGGCGCACAACGTGGAGGCTCGCATCGGGCAGATCCACTGCCCGACACTGATCCTCTTTGGCGAGCATGACCGGGTCGTACCATCGGGCAACGCTGAGCTGCTGGCAGCCAGGATCCCGGGAGCCCAGGTGAAAATCCTTCCCGGCGTTGGGCACATCTTCCCGATCGAGGATCCAGGCGCCACCAATGCCGCGTTGCTGGAATTCTTGGGAGATCAAGGCGCGTAACTCGCCCCTGGATCGGTGCTTGAGGAGCGGAGCGATTGGTCACGGCAACTGTCTGGGATCAAGGGGCAGGGAGCACGGTCACAATCTCTTGGGGCGCAGGCTCGAACATATCCCAGTGCGGCGTCCCATCGAGTGGCAGGACGATCTCGACCAGCGTGCCCTCACCTTCGCTACTCTGGACTTCCATCTGTCCGCCGAAGAGTTGGGCACGCTCGCGGATGCCCATCAGGCCATAGGCCCCGCGGCGGGCGAGGTCGGCCGTGTCGGTCATTGGAAAACCCTGACCGTTGTCGCGCACCGAGAGGCGCACCCGGTCGGTCTCGAAGTGCAACTCGACCTCGACGGCAGTTGCCCGGGCATGTTTGCGGACGTTGTTGAGGGCCTCCTGAGCGATGCGGTAAAGGCCGACTTCCAGGTCGGGGTCCAGGTTGATGGTATCGCCCTGGATCACGAGCGTGGTGGTCACGTTTTCGCGCCGCTCGAGCTCGCGCAGCATCTGGCGCAGGGCCGCGACCAGGCCGAGATCTTCGAGCAGGAGCGGGCGCAGGTCCCGGCTGAACTGGCGAACCTCGGCAATGGTGTTGTTGAGCATTGTCTCGAGCTGGACGAGTTGCTTGGCCGTCTCCATCGGGTTCTCGATCGACTTCTCAAGCAGTTCGAGCCGCCGCCCAAGGGCGATGAGCGACTGGACGGTGTCGTCGTGCAACTCGCGGGCGATGCGCTTGCGCTCTTCTTCCTGCGAGTAGGTCACGGCGGCCACATAACGTTGCAGACCTGTGCGGTAGCGGGCAATTCGGTTGGCCATCTCATTGAAGGCGTCGGCCAGCAAACGAATCTCGCGAATCGTGCCACCGTGCGCCCGCGGCGCCATCGCCTGGCCGGCCGCAACGTGCGTGGTCTGTTCGACGAGTGCGTTGATCGGATCGGTGATTCGCCGCGTGCCGAGCGAGACGATCACCAGTGCCAGGACCAGGCCCACCAGCAGCGCGCTACCGGCGACCCACTGAAAGCCACGGATCGGGTTAATGACCTCGGCCCAGGGCTCACGGATGACGAGACCCCAGCCGGTGGTCTCGACCGGAGCGTAACCGATGACAATCCAGTGGCCGTTCTCGTCGGTCCCAAGGAGTGCGCCGCTCTCTCGGCGCTGGAGACGCTGGACCGCCGGACGGCCGCTGAAGTCGGCGCCAACGAATTGGGGATCGGGGTGGTAGATGACGCGGCCGTTGCGGTCAACCAGGTAGGCAAAGCCCGACTTGCCGATCTGGAGCTTGCGGATCTCGTCGCCAAGCTTTTGCTGCTGAACATCGAATGCCCCAGCGATGATCCCTTTGAAGGTCTCACCCTCTAAAATGGGGACCGAGACGATGATGATGTCACGCCCGTCGATCACACCGGGGAAGATGTCGGAGAAGAACGGTCCAGGGCGAGTCTTGGGATAGTCGAAGTAGTCGCGATGCGCAAAATTGCGGCCGACGAGGTCGGGCCGGTAGGGCTCGCTCGAGACCATGACGCCATTCTCGTCCAATAAATAGACACCGGCGTCGAACTTGGTGAGAAGCTCCGTCTGAGCTGCGGCGCTTGCGAGAGCGCCCCGCTGGCGTGTGGCAGTGCCGCTTTGAATCTCGGGAGCAGCGGCAATTGCCTGGAGGATAGCGGCGTAGTTCCGCATATTCTCGCTCAGGCGGTCAGCGCTGACATGGGCGAGTTCAACGTCGCGCTCCTCGATGAGCGAGCGAACCACGCCCCCATAAGCATAAGCGCCGATGGCGCTCACCAAGACCGTGATGATCGCCAGCGGAAGGATCGTCCAGAGTACCGCCTGCACGCGCAGGCTGGAGAGATCAAAGCGGCTCATAGACGGGGGTCCGGCGTCGGCGGCTGGGGCCTGGACATCGGAGATGAGTCGTTTGATTCACCAGCTCGCCCGGCCCCTCACCCCAGCTCCTAGTCTTCCTTCAGAGTGAGCCAACCGCGTTTGATCGCAACCAGGACGGCCTCAGTGCGACTGCTCACACCCATCTTGCTGAAAATGTTGCTGAGATGGGTTTGGACCGTTCGGTCACTGATGATGAGCGCCTCTGCGATCTCCTTGTTGGTCTTCCCCTCAGCCAGGAGTTTGAGGACCTCTTGCTCGCGCTCCGTCAATAACTCGTAAGTCTCTTGGGGTTTCTGACGCCTCCCTCCGGTGAGTTGCTGAACCACCTTGCGCGCGATGGCAGGGTCCAGCGCCGATTGCCCATCGTGAACCTCGTGGATGGCCTTAACCAATTCGCTGACAGGCGCGGTTTTGAGGAGATAGCCGCTCGCTCCAGCCTCCAGCAAGGTGAAAACGTACTGATCGTCATCATGGGCGGTGAGAACCAGGACCTCGACACCGGGTTGCTGCTGTTTGATGCGCCGGGTGGCTTCAACTCCACCCATACCCGGCATGCGCACATCCATGACAACGACATCGGGCTGGAGTGTCTGGGTCAGACGGACGGCCTCTTCGCCGTTGCTGGCCTCGCCCACAACGGCAATATCAGGCTCACGCTCCAGGAGCTGACGAGTACCTTCGCGGACCACCGCATGGTCGTCCGCTAATAGGACGCGAATCGGCATTAGAGCCATTCCTCCTGCTCTTGCACCTCGAGGGTGCGAGTGATACGGACGCCCTGGAGGCGTTCCAAGGAGATAAGGAGATGATGTGGGACAACGAGCCGAGACCTCGATCAGGTGATGTGGTGGGCACCGGTTATGTGTATCAACCGGATGAGACCAGCTCGTACCTGGATTGCACCCGGTTGTCCGCGGGATTTCGGGCCTGGTGACGGTCTCACCGGTCCAACATGCGGCCGGCTGTCGAGTTGGCCGCTCCTTCCCGCCTGCGCCGGTGTACATAATAATACCGGGGTGATTGTAGCCGAGCGAACCAACCTGTCAACAACCTGCAACGCCTGTCAATCGCTTCGACGATCAAAGAGACGGAAATCGCTGGCGCGCGGAAGGAGCTGTTGGACGGCGCCACCGGCGCGGTTGACGCTGCCGATACCCGCCGGAGCGGCCGTGGGCCGGTAGCCGAAGAAGATCATCTGGCCAGTACTGGACCAGGCCGGCACGAGGTCGAGGGCAACGCCACTTCCTACCAGCGTTACGCGCTGGCTGGTAGCAATGTCGAAGAGCACGAGCTGATCGCCGCCATCCGCCCGTACGGTGTAGGCAATCAGAGCGCCGTTCGGCGCCCACGCATAGCGACCGACGGAGCCGTTGCCCGCCGCGCGGACATCGCCGCTGAGAACATCGCGCAGGAGCAGGCGTCTATTGCTGTCGAGGTAGGCCAGGCGGCGCGAATCTGTACTCCAGGCCGCCGGAGGGCTGCCACCGCCAAGCGGCAGTGGCGAGCCACCGGCGAGAAAATAGACGAACTGATGGAGTCCGTCGCCGGCGACCAGTTTTTTGCCGTCCGGCGCCCAGCGAATCTCGGGGAGACAGGCGCCCGGGCGCATCTGGAAGCTGTCGAGAAGCTGGAGATCACTGAGGCGAGTGGCCGGGAAGGGCAGGACAGCGAGATCGGCTTGATTCCCGTCCCGCAGCAGGTAAAAGGCTATTCGGCTGTTGTCGGGCGACCAGGTCGGGCGACGGACGCTGCGTCCTTGGAGACTATAGCGTTCCGGCCTGTCGGCGCTGTTGGCGGTTTGCAGGTAAAGGTCGCTCCCGCTACTGTACGCCAGACCGCGGCTGCTGGGGTACCAGGCGAAGTCTTCAACCACAACCGGGGAAAGTTGGCGGGTCTCACCGGCAGGAATCTGCGCGATCCAGAGTCGATTGCCGCTATCGCGGTATGCGATAGCGCGGCCATTTGGTGCCGGAGCATACGCCGCACACTCAGCCGCAGTCAGATCGGCCGTGACTCGGCGCGCATTTTGGCCGGTGATATCGGCGACCCACAGCTCATCTTCCCAGCGATAGGCGATGCCTTGCCCCTGAATCGTCCCCTCGCTCTTGGTGACGATTTCGGTGGTCTGGCAGGCGGCCAGGAAGAGAACAAGAATCAAGAGAGCCGACAGACGTAGAGATCGGAAACTTAATATCATGGTGCTGTCAGTACTCGATGCGGGAAGGGCGCATCCCTCCTCGCGCTCACTATAGGCGAGTGGGACTCATCTGCCATCGGCCATCAACCTCACCGCTCGACGCCGAAATCATGCAGCGCAACGGGAGATCGCCTACGTGGTTTGGCGGAGTGAGCCCGGCACTTCATTCCGGTCGATACGACGCACCTCGCGACAACCAGCATTATATCGTTGGACGGCTCGATGAGCAATGCCGAGGCAAGGTAGCTGAAAAAGTGAACGCCCACCCCAAGGTGCGATGCCCTTGTGCCCTTTAGGAGGACCACGCCGGGATGTCAGGGGCCTTCTTTCTGCAAGCCCTCAGCCTATGCCACTGCGGCGGCATACCTCGCCAATTGAGGATGGCACATCTCTCTTTCGGTTAGAGTGGCGCGTACACGCCACTCTAACCGAAAGATGAGTACATCATCCAATTGAGCAGCCTTCGGCCCTCAGCGTGCCCGGAGGGGCACG
>DOUV01000171.1 GCA_003520455.1 Chloroflexota bacterium
CGGCACCGCCGAGCCCACCCAACACGACAATACCGGGCAGAATCCAGGCGATGAGGTCAACACCCCGTTTCTCTGGCTGGGCGAGGACCTTCTGGCCATATTGCTCGACAAAATAGGCCTTGATTTGCTCTTTGCTCTCGCCCGCCGCCAATTTTTCCGCGATCACGTCGCGCATCTGCTGGCAGACCTGAATCTCGCAAACATCGACGCTCAAGCCGGTGCAAAGCGGGCAGTAGAGCTCACGGGCGACCTCGTTGACCTGGTCACGAGTCACGCCGCCGGGGCCCTGTGCAGTCACGGGGCTCACAAGAACACCCACCGCCAGGAGAAGCAGCGCCCCCACGATCACAATTTGCCATCGAAGCCCGTTCATGAGTACTCTAATCTCCTGAAGAAGATTATATTGCCCCATCTTACCCTGTCAAAGTGTGATTGACCTATGACCGAGCTCGTGTTCCTCAAACTCGGTGGATCCTTGATAACGGAGAAGAACAGGCGCTTTGCCATCCGGCGCGAGGTGCTGACGCGGCTGGTCACCGAGATCGCGGCCGCGCGGGCAGCCTGGCCGGAATTACAGCTCGTGATCGGCCATGGCAGTGGCTCCTTCGGCCACGTTGCGGCTCAGGAGCACGGCTTCGACCCCGCCCGAGGCCATAGTTCACCGGGCGGCTTTGCAGCCATCAGTGCCGCCGCTGCCGCCCTCAATGCGATCGTGCGTGCCTGCCTGCTCGATGCCAGGATTCCCGCCATCTCCCTGCCCCCGTCGGCCTCTGCCATTGTCGAAAACGGAACGATCGTCGATCTGGCTCTGGCACCCTACGAGCGGCTGCTCGCCTGGGGCGCTGTCCCGCTCACCTACGGCGATGTCACGGTCTGCGCCGATCGCACCAACGGGAGCATCCTCTCGACTGAGGCAGTCTTCCACTACCTCGCAACTCACCTGAATCCCAACCGGCTCATTCTGCTGGGCCAGGTCGAGGGCGTCTACGCGGCCGATCCTCGCATGCAGCGTGGGTTGCCCCCGGTGATCCCTGAGATCACACCCGGCAACTGGGAGAAAGTCCAGGCCGTGTTGGGCGGCTCGCACGGCGCAGACGTCACCGGTGGCATGCGCGGCAAGGTGGCTGAGATGCTCGCCCTGGCCCGGGCCGTGCCGGGGCTGACGATTCGGGTTGCCAGCGGGATGCGACCCGGCCTGGTGGAACAACTCCTGCTCAACCGTGCCCCGAGTGCAGGAACGGCCATCCATGCCTGAGCGCTGCGACTGTTTGGTCTGTGCCTCCGCGGAGACTATAATTGACTATTGGCCGTGGGCCGGGATGTAGGATGGGAGTTTATGATAGTTTCAATCGTTGCATTCATCGTTGTCCTCGGATTACTGGTCTTCGTTCACGAGTTTGGGCACTTCATTGTCGCGAAGTGGTCGGGGATCAAGGTTGAGGAGTTCGGGTTCGGCTACCCGCCGCGCCTCTTTACCTTCATGCGCCGGGGTGGGACGGACTACACGATTAATCTGTTACCGGTGGGTGGCTTCGTACGAATGTTGGGCGAGGAAGACCCGACTCACCCGGGCAGCTTTGCGAGCAAGAGCCGGTGGGCCCGAGCGGCCGTCCTGGTGGCGGGCGCAGGCATGAATATGCTCCTGGCCGTCGTCCTCTTCGCGGCGATCGGCTTGATCGGTGTCCCGACTGGCGATCCGACCGGATACGTCGAGATCACCAACGTCTCGCCCGGCTCGCCCGCGGCGTCGGCAGGCTTGCAGTCAGGGGATCTCATCGTCTACGTCGCCAATCAACGCGTATCGAGCATCGAACGATTGCAGAGTGTTGTCGTCAAATATCTGGATCGGCCCGTGACTGTGACGGTCCAACGCGGCGGCCAGGAACTTGATGTCAAACTGACCCCGCGCTCGAAGCCACCGGAAAATCAGGGGCCAATCGGCGTCGAGATCACCAATCAGTTGACCACTGTTCGTTACGGTCCGTTCGCGGCGCTCAAATTTGGAGTCGAACGGACCGTTGTCGTCTTCTTCCAAATCATCGCCAGCTTTAGCGAGCTGTTCGGGCGGCTCTTCCATGGATCGGGGGCCCCACCGGTGGCGGGCCCGCTCGGCATCGCGCAGGTCGCCGGTGAACTGGCTCGCACCGGGCAGATCATCAACGTGATGTCCTTCGCCGCTATCCTGAGCATCAACCTGGCGATTTTGAACCTCCTTCCGTTCCCGGCCCTCGACGGCGGGCGCCTGCTCTTTGTGGTCATCGAAGGGCTGCGCGGCGGCCGCCGGATCGATCCTCAGAAAGAGGGCCTCATTCACCTGGTTGGGATGATGATCCTGCTAACCCTGATGGTCTTCATCAGCTACTTCGACCTGCTGCGCATCTTCAACGGCCAGTCTCTGCTCCGTTGATTCGCTGACCAATCAGCACGCACCGGGGCGCGCCGCTCGAGTGGCGCGCCCCGCCTTGTTCATCGAGACCTGGCTCGCGGCGGACTTCCCGGCCGTAATATTCCGCGATTGCCGCCGGCGCCGCCACTGCGCCCGCCTGTGCCGCGTTGACAATCTCGTCCCGGTTGGGAGCCGAGGTCGCCCCACCGCCCCGCGAACGGCGACCGCGTCTCCACCGGGCGGACCGATCCCATTTCCATCGCGTGCAGTGCACACCGCCGCGCCCGCCCAAGGGCGAGCGCCCCGCGGAATGACTCCGCCGGGGCGCTTTGCCAGCCTGTTTGGTCAGCGCTCTCAGCCCGCGATGATGATGCGGTCGGCGGCCATCGCCGCGAAGAGCAGCGCCAGATAGAGCAGCGAGTACTTGTAGAGCCCCCACGTCGCTTCGGCGCTCCCCCCGCGCCAGATTCGCACCGCGTAGGCCATCCAGATCGCCCCGAGAATCAGCGCCGACACCAGGTACAAGATACCCATCATCCCGAAGGGCACCAGCACCAGGGTCAGAACAACCATGAGAGCGGAGTAGAGCAGGACCTGGCGCTGAGTCTCCGCCTCCCCGTAGACAACCGGCAGCATCGGCACGCCGGCGTTGGCATAGTCTGTGCGCCGCATCAGTGCAAGCGCCCAGAAGTGCGGCGGTGTCCAGTAAAAAATGATGAGAAAGAGCCAGACCGCTAGCAGGTCGACCCGGTTGGTCACCGCGGCCCAACCCACGAGCGGCGGGAATGCGCCGGCCGCGCCACCGATGACGATATTCTGAGGCGACGAGCGCTTCAGCCCGAGGGTGTAAATCAGGACGTAGTAGAGCAGCCCGGCGAGTGCCAACAAACCGCTGAGGACGTTGACAAACGTGGCGAAAATGACGAATGAAAGCACGCCGAGCAGGAGCCCAAAGATGAGCGCCTGGTGCGGCGACAGGCGCTGGCTGGGCACCGGCCGCTTGCGCGTGCGGGTCATGATGACGTCAATGTCGCGGTCAAAGAACATGTTGACAGCATTCGCACCGCCAGCCGCCAGATAGCCACCGACCATCGTCCAGAAGATTAGTGACCAGGCCGGTAGCCCACGAGCCGCCATCAGCATCGCCCCCAGCGTGGTCACCAGGAGCAGGGAGATGACTCGCGGCTTGGTGAGAGCCACGTAGTCTCGAACCGCCGCGACCAGCGCTGACGTCGTCTCT
>DOUV01000165.1 GCA_003520455.1 Chloroflexota bacterium
CCCGCGGCTGTGCCGGCGGCGCGGGCGTTGCAGCCGGGCGACCTCGTGCGTTTCTCGATCGAACCGGCCGGGCCGGGGGGCTTCTGGACGCAGACTATCCGCGTCTTTTCCCTGGGGCGCCCCTCCGTCGAGATTCAACGCGCGTTTGATCTGTGTGCTGCCGCCCTGACCCAGGCCGAAGGCCGCTTGCGGCCGGGCGCGACGGGAGGTGAGGTGGCGCAGGCCATCACCCGTATCCTGGAGCAGGCCGACGGCGCGCGACCTGGGCCGCTTGGACACGGGATGGGCCTCGATCTGACCGAGCCGCCCTTTCTTCAGCCCGAGGATGAAACGCGCCTTGAACCGGGGATGGTCATCGCGCTCCATCCGTACCTGTCACTCGGAGAGATTGTTATCTGGATGGGCGACACCTACCTCGTCACCGAGGGCCAACCCCAGCGGTTGTCCGGCCTGCCCAACGAGCTGGTTGTCGTCTAGCGCCTACCCTGGCGCCGTTGCCAGGACCCAGACCTGGCGTTTCTCGTTCTTCACTGGAGGAAGCGCATGCAGATTGAGCAAGACACCTTGATCCAAATGTACCGCCAGATGCTAACCATTCGGCGCTTCGAGGAAGCGATCGACGACGTCTACCGTCGCGGCCTGATGCCTGGTCTGGCGCACCTCTACATCGGTGAGGAGGCGGTGGCGGTTGGCGTGTGCGCAGCGCTCCGGCGCGACGACTACATCACCTCCACCCATCGTGGCCACGGCCACTGTATCGCCAAAGGAAGCGACATCAACAAGATGATGGCGGAGGTCATGGGACGGGCGACCGGCTACTGCCGCGGCAAGGGCGGCTCCATGCATATCGCCGATTTTGAGATCGGTATGTTGGGCACGAGTGGCATCGTAGGGGGTATGATCGGGATTGCCGCCGGCGCGGCGCTTGCCACCCATCTGCGGGGGACCGACCAGGTGGTCGTCTGCTTCTTCGGCGATGGGGCTGCCAACCAAGGCGTGTTGTTCGAGACGATGAACATGGCGGCGCTCTGGAAGCTGCCACTTCTCTACGTGTGCGAGAACAATCAGTACGGCGAGTACTCCCCGTGGAAGGAGGTCACGGCAGCCGAGCGAATCAGCTCACTGAGCGCACCGTTCGGGGTACCCGGCGAGTTGGTGGACGGCATGGACGTGCTGGCCGTGTACGAAGCAGCCGCTCAGGCGGTGCAGCGTGCCCGCCGGGGTGAGGGACCATCCCTCATCGAGGCGCTGACCTACCGGTACCGTGGCCACCACATCGGCGATGTAAAACCGGCCTATCGCACGCCAACCGAAACTGAAGGCTGGGTCCGCCGGGATCCCATCACGCGACTCCGGGCCAAACTCCTCGAGGAAGGTACCGTCACCGCCGCTACACTGCAGTCGATGAAGGAGCAAGTCGCCGAGGCCGTCGAGGCGGCCGTTGAATTCGGCAAGCAATCGCCGCTTCCCCCCATCGAGGAGGTACGCGACCATGTCTACGCGTGAACTGACGATCCGCGAGGCCATCCGGGAAGCCCTGCGCGAGGAGATGCAGCGCGACGGGCGTGTCTTCATGATGGGCGAGAATATCGCCGCAGCCGGCGGGATCTTCAAAGTCACCGATGGGCTGTCTGAGGAGTTCGGCCCGGCCCGGGTCAAAGACACGCCGATTTCAGAGGAGGCGATTACCGGCATGGCGGTCGGCGCGGCCCTGGTCGGCATGCGGCCGGTCGTCGAAGTGATGTTCGGAGACTTCATTACGCTGGCAATGGATCCGATTGTAAACCAGGCGGCGCATCTCCGATATATGACCGGCGGGCAGGCGACAGTCCCTCTGACCGTTCGCACGACGCTAGGAGCCGGCCGCTCCTCAGCCGGCCAGCATTCCCAGAGTCTCCACGCCTGGTTTTGCCACGTTCCCGGTCTCAAGGTGGTCTTACCGTCGACGCCCTACGACGCCAAGGGCCTCTTGAAGACGGCCATCCGGGACAACAACCCGGTGCTCTTCTTCGAAGACAAAATGATGTACGACTTGAAAGGGCCAGTCCCACAAGAAGAGTACCTCGTTCCCTTTGGTCAGGCCGACCGCAAACGCGAGGGGCGTGACGTGACCATCGTCGCGACCTCCAGCATGGTTCACGAAGCGTTGCGGGCAGCCGACCAACTGCAGACTGAGGGCATCAGCGTCGAGGTGCTCGACCCGCGCACGCTTCTCCCACTCGACGCGCAGGCGCTGGTCGATTCAGCGGCGAAAACCGGGCGCGTCATCGTCGTAGACGAGGGATACCGGGCCTACGGCGCGACCGCCGAGCTGGCGTCCGTTATTATCGAAGGGGCCTTCTACTATCTCCATGCGCCCGTCGTCCGTATCGGCGCGATGGACGCGCCGGTCCCGTTCTCCAAACCGCTGGAACTGGCGACGATTCCAACGACCGAGGATATCGTCACCGCCGCCCGGTGCTTGATGGCCGATGAGTTCCAGGGAGGGAGCGAGTTGTGACAACCGAAGTCGTGATGCCCAAGTTGGGGCTGACCATGGAAGAGGGCACAATCGAACGCTGGCTCAAGCGAGAGGGGGATGCTGTCGAAAAGGGCGAGCCGCTTCTGGAAATCCTGACCGACAAGGTCACGGCTGAGGTCGAGGCGCCGGTGTCGGGGAAGGTGGGGCGTCTGCTCTTTCCTGATGGCGCGACGGTCTCGGTGGGAGAGGTCATCACGCACATCCTGCTGCCGGGCGACGCAGACGGTGAACCGGGTTCGGAGGCGACGGCGGAGGATGTCGCCCGGACCAAGATTCAAACGCCGTTGAGGGCGCCTCGGCTCGAAGAGAAGCGGGTGATGGCATCGCCGATCGCCCGCCGTCTGGCGAAAGAGTTGGGGATTGACCTAGCAACGGTGCCAGGGAGCGGTCCACGCGGGCGTATCAGCGACGAAGACGTGCGGCGCGTGGCGGCGCGGCGCGGCCAGCCGGAG
>DOUV01000480.1 GCA_003520455.1 Chloroflexota bacterium
CCGTACCTGGTCGCGGCCCTCGGCCACGGTCGGCGCCCACACCTTGGTCGCGATCAATGCTGCGTCGCGGCGCCCCTGCAGCGCCGCGCCCAGGACGCGCTCGGCCTCTCCTACATCGGCGACGAGTCGAAGAAGCTTGCCCCCGCGGCGAGAGCCGTATCTACAACCCGGCGGGCATTGGCCGCGGCCGCCGCGCCTCGCACGTCGAAGGTCCGCCAGGTGCCCATCCCGACGGTGGGCACCTCCAATCCTGTGTGGCCCAACACTCGCCGCTCCATCATCTCCCTCCCTACCGGCGCGCACCGCCCCCCACGCCGACATTCATCGTGAACCGGACAGCTCCTTGTTCGGCTGATCGTGTCCAGTTACAGCCTACAAGATCGGTGCCATCATGCGCCGCGCCGCGCCGGCGTGACCCTCCAGTGCGTTCAGAGAAGATCCAGAGTCGACTGCGTCGCCGGCCGCCATCCCAACGGCCGTGTGCCGATGCGAGCGCGGGAGGTCTCGTCTCAGGGACGCGCCGGGCCGTCCGTGGTGTGGGTGGGCCTCACGGCGACCGACGCGTACATCGTGATGCCGGACGAGGGCGAGCGTCGCGTGCCCACGAGCGCCGGGGCGGACAACCCCACCAGCGGGGCGAGCAACTGGAAACGCTCGAATGGGAGTGGGAAGGGCACCCAGGGGCCTGCCCGGTGGACATCGTACTCGACCAGCAGAAAGCGCCCACCGGGCCGCAAATATCTGGCGACCTGGGTGAGCGCAGCCGCCTGGTCGCGGACGAAGTGGAGCGCGTTGGCCATCAACACGCCATCGAGCGGCGGCAGATCGAGCGGGCACGTGAAGTCGGCCTGCACGGGCAGGATGGCGGCGCCCGGCTCCGCCTGAGCGAACAACTCTCGCTGGCGTCTGATCGCCTTCGCATCGCGGTCGATGGCGTAGATCGTCCCCCGGGGCCCGAGAAGCGCCCGCAGCGCCCAGGTGAAGTTCCCCGTCCCGGCCCCCAGATCGGCCCACGTCCCGCCTGGCTCCGGCACGCCAGCGCGTATCAGGGCGATCATCTCCCCACGGTCCACGCCCCTTCCCTCCGGTAGCAGCCGCAAGACCATAGCCGGCCGCGGCTCATGCTACGCCCCTCGCCGCCGAACGGCCCCTTACTCAAAACCCTGGCGAATGATCTTCTCGGGCCTGACCACGACCAGCGCCATCTTTGGCGAGTCAGGTGTTCGTTCGAGATGGCGGCGGACACCCTCTTCGCTGTCGTAGTAGCGGCCGAGCAGGCGCCGCCTCATCTCCGCCTGGAGTGGATTATCCGCTCCAACCAGCGTCGCCATGCCCGTGATGATCACACTGCGCATATCAGGGTAGCAGCCATCGATGCAGACCGTGATGCGGGGGTCTCGTTGCAGGTTGCGATACTTGGCCGTGTCGACGTTGACACTGAGATACAGGCGCCCCTCTTCCCAGAGGTACCACACCGGGCTGAGCTGTGGCGGCCCGTCGATAGGGTTGGTGCCCACAATGGCGTGCCGGCGGGCACTCAGAAACTCCTCAATTCGATCGTCACGTGTCGCCATCGTCTCCTGATCCTCCGAATTATGTTTGGTGAGGGCGCTCTTCTCCTCTGGAAGCGGAACGCTGCCGCTGAATCAGGGGGCTGACTGAGCAACTCGCACGGGACACAATCGCCGCTCAATCGGTTCGAAAACCCCGCTGACAGCGTATGCAGAGCATACGTCTATCCGGCCTCGAAAAGCAAGGCTCACGGCAACGGAAAGGAACATCGGTCTTAACCGAAGAGCGCAGGCTGCGTCACACGCGGTGGGATGCCGCAGAAGCCGGCAGCGCGGCTGATGACGATGCGCTTGTCCTCCAGCGGCGGGCGCAGGCCCTTCAGGTTGCGCGGGCCAGACCCCGGCATAACGGCTCAGCCAGCCAGTTCGTAGTCCGCCACGAAGCGCCGTTGGCAGAGTGGCATCCCACCGGCCCGGCCCAGCCGTCCGGCCCCAACTCCCAACGCCACAGGCTTCTGCGGCGGAGCGCTGGGGACGACGAAGCCGTCTCCAAGACTCTCCAGGGACCTGTTCCGCTACCCTGCCACGCGGCTGAGCCGTTACTTACACTTGCATTTCAGGAACGAACCGCCCACAAGGCATTCCACCGGACTGCCGGCCGCTGAGTTTTTCAACCTCACCTGACCCACACAGGTGTCTTTATCGAGCCTTGCTGGCCCGGCAGCCGGTGTACTTTAACGTTGGGGCGCTTGACTCACACTGTCGCCGGGGACTCAGTATTGAGCAAGAACTGAGCACAAATTGGACTTGAAAGTGAACAGTCAACAGAGTCATAATTTTAATAAGCTTTCAACTTATATTCCATATCGGCAGGGTAGATCGGCAGCCGCAGTCTACTTTATAGTTCGGCGGCCCGCTTGATGGCAGGCCCGCTCGCATCCGCAGGGAGGCTCCCCTCAGCAAGGGGGCGCCAGGCGCGGGCCATCCCGCTATCGGAGGGTGGCCTGGGGGCCGGGGGGCTTGTGATGGGCGTGGGTTTCCCTGGCGGCGGAGGCCGGCTAACCCCCGTTGCAGCCGACGCGGGGATCGAGGCGCCACACCACGTCATGAGTGAAATCGGGCATTGATCCTGAATCGCCCTTGCGCGGCTGAACTTCTCCGTTAGGCCGCCTGTCTTACACAGTGACAATGCTTATAAATTGAGCAAGAAACCAACACTTTGGGTCTGATAAGCGAGTGTTCCAAAAAATGTAGAATACAATTGTCTGACCCCATCAACCCGAAGTGTATACATGAAAGGAAAATAGCCTATGTCCATAGTACAAAAAACTGTTGCACATGAAGTCTGCTCGCTCTACCTCATCCTCAATCGCGAAAGGAGAAAAAGCTCATGTTAACATTCACCCAAGTCGGTCTAATAGATGCGCCTATAGAAAAGGTCTTCGCCGTTGTTTCTGACTTTTCGAAAATTCCGCAGTGGAGAAAGGATGTCCCGGGCATTACTCAGATAAGCGGCACAACAGCCATAGGCACCACCTTTCTCGAAGAAGTTCATTTCATGGGCAAGAAACAACTACTGATGAAGGTAATTGACTTCGGGCCCAACCAAAAGCTGGTGATTGAAGCTCAGCAAGGTATGAATTTGCTCCCGACCCAGTCGTTCATATTTTCCACTGAAGGTAACAAGACAAGAATTGACCTGACTGTGGTAATGCGGGTATCAGGGCTTTTCAAATTGATGCAGTTTATGCTACCCGTACAATTGAAAAAAATCTGGACTGAATATTTCATCAACCTCAACAACTTGGTTTCAAAATAAAACGCGAGATTGTCGAAATTCATGGAGAGCGTTACGGAGGCAATCGGCGGGCTAACATTGTGTGTAGCGGACAGGGCTTCGCCCTGAGGGTACGCGGTGGTCTTGCCAGCAATCGCTTTGGTTTGCGAAGGAGTCTTGCCTGCGCCGCCCTGCCGCGAACACTTGCCGTTGGGCCGCTTGAGTCCGTTTGTCAACGTGCCAGCCACCGTGACCGTTACGTTCACACACCCTCAGGTGATAATCAGATTAGAGTGCGGGGTGTATCAGGCTCAGAAAGGAGTGTGTCTATAAAATCACTGAACTACCCAACCTGTACTTAGATTGTTTACAGGCAACCATTAGTGCAATTCATGATGAATCGTACGCTATCACATTAAAAGGAGCATCCTATGTCAACCGAACAAAACAAAGCGGTAATCCGTCGCTGGATAGAAGAGGTGATTAACAAACAAAATCTCGCCGTCATAGATGAGACCCACACCAGCGACTCTATCAATCACTTTCTCCCGCCCGGACTCCCGCAGGGACCGGCAGGCGAAAAACAGCTATCCACGATGTTCTTCTCTGCCTTTCCCGATGGGAAATTCACCATTGAGGACCTGATCGCCGAAGGGGACAAGATCGCGATGCGTTATACTTATCGCGGCACACACAAAGGCGACTTTCAGGGTATTCCGCCGACGGGTAAGCAGTTCACAGCCACCGGGATCAACATCTTACGTTTCTCCGGGGGCAAGATCGCGGAAAGCTGGGTCAGCTTTGATACGCTGGGCTTGATGCAGCAGCTGGGTGTCATCCCCGCACCGGGGCAAGGCGGAAGTTAGGCGGTTCGTAAGCGCAAGCGGAGCGCGTCAGTTGCCAATGCAGGGATAGTGCAAAGCGTCAACGTAGCAAGGCAACACATGGTCCTTCTATAAAGCGCGGCCCAACCCTGCATGCAGCCGACGTTGCTCTGCTACGCTTCGCAACGCGGCTGATGCGCGCCGTTGGACGGCTTCAGTGATAGTGCAAGCCCTGACGGTTATCTTATCGGCCAGCCCTTGATTGAGTAGGAGGAGACAATGGAACAGGTCACTTCGCCAACACACCGGTCACGACAAAGTGGCTCCTGAGCGATTCTCCAGGTCGACTGGCAGATTTCTTGAATTGGTGGCAGCAGGTGGTCTTCGAGTTCTGGGACCACTATTATGAAGTCGCGATCTGTGAAGGTCAGCCTCCACTGACAATCTACGAGTGGCTAGAAAGTCAGCCGGACGGATGGAAGGTGGCGCAGGCAGGTTTTGAGGCAACGGCCCGTCTGGTGGTTGAAGACGTAGCGGCCAAAATCGACCTGCCCCCTGGCGGGAAGCGTGTTCTCGATGTTGGTGGTGGTCACGGGCTCTATAGCATCGAATTATGCCGCCGGCATCCCGATCTCACTGCGACGGTCTTCGATCTGCCCGGTGCACTCGAGAGGGCCAGAGAGAACATCCGCGCCGCCGGCCTGAGCGATCGCGTCTCTCTCCTGGCGGGCGACTATCGGGAGGATGACCTGGGCCATGGCTATGATGTGGCCCTGCTCTTCAACGTCATTCACGCCCACCGGCCCGACGAAAACCTCCGTCTGCTCAGTAAGATAGCCGCCGCACTCGCTCCCAATGGCCGCGTGGTAATCTTGGATCAGATGGGGGACAGAGCGTTTGGCCCCGCGACGCGTGCCGCCAACCGGCTCCTCGCTATGGCCTATTTCGTACTGCTTGGGGGACAGACCTTCACCGGCGATGAAGTTGTGAGCTGGCTCCGCAAGGCTGGCTTTGGCGTAGTCAGCCGGAGGAGACTCCTCAAGGCTCCAGGGAGCAGTATGATTACCGCAGTTCGAGATGGTTAGGGGCCATCTCACCCGCGCTTGCACCCGACCCGGCGATGGGAGGACAACCGGGCTCCCAAGTGCCAGGGTGGCACTACTGATTGGCGCGCCGGCGGTGTGGATCAACCAGATCAGCGTGCTGGCGGCCGATCTCGCCCGCGTTCTGGTCCATCTCGTCGGCCCTCCGGTCACCTCGTCTGCCAACGACCCAGAGGGGAAAGCTGGCCTACCAACGTGCCTTGGATTGGATGGCGCCGCGCGAGCAAGTGCCCGCGGTTGATGCCCAATTCTTCCGCCGGGTGCCTCGTTGGCACCCCCTGGGCAATCTCCACCCCGGATCTACACGATGGTCGTCCAGCGGTACTTGCTTTTGGGCCAGAGAGTGCCCATCAAGTTGCAGTCGACGCGCTCCGCGCGTGGCTCAACCGCACCGTTCGCCCGCCAATCCATCTGGTAGGAATGCATCCATCACTGCGGCTGAAGACCACATGAATATCGCGATCGAAACCAGGAATCTCGTGAAACGCTACGGCGGCGTGAGCGCGGTCGATGATTTGTCTCTGCGTGTCGCCAAAGGCGAAATCTATGCCTTCCTCGGTCTCAACGGCGCCGGCAAAACGACGACGATTCGCATGTTGCTCGGAATGGTCAAGCCAACTGCCGGCGAAGTCTACGTGCTCGGAACGCGAATTCGGAGTGGCACGAGGAATCCGTGGGCTTCTGTCGGCTATCTGGTCGAGACGCCACACGCGTATCCCGAGCTTTCCGTGCGCGAGAATGTGGAAGTCTTGCGCCGTCTGCGGCCTGGCACGCCTCCTCAAGCCGTTGAGCGCGTCATCGACCGCCTGGGATTGACCGGCTATGCTGATCGGCGCACAGGTACGCTGTCACTCGGCAACGCGCAGCGTCTGGGGCTGGCCAAGGCGCTGCTGCATAGCCCCGAACTGCTCATCCTCGATGAGCCGTCCAACGGGTTAGACCCGGCGGGTATTGTCGAAATTCGCCATCTCCTCATCGAACTTGCCCACGAGCACGGCGTCACCGTCTTCATGTCCAGTCACATTCTCGGCGAAGTCTCCCGCTTGGCCCATCGTATCGGCATCATCCATCAAGGACGCTTGCTTCAAGAACTGGATGTCGCCGAACTCGAACGTCACCGGCGGCGTCGGCTCCTGATTCGCGCGCGCGATTATCGGGCAGCCCACGCCGTGCTTCTCGGTGCCGGCTTCTCGGCCAATATCACGGACGACCACACCCTCGAAGTGACCCAAGAGCTGGCGATTGACCGCCCAGACGAGATCGCTACTCGACTGGTCAATGCGGGGCACGCGCCGATGATGCTCAACGTCGAACAAGAAGACCTTGAGCACTACTTTTTGCGCCTCGTCGGCATGGATGAAGGGACCGCAAAATGAGCAACCTTACTCAAGCCGTCTGGGTCGAACTGCTCAAAGCGCGTCGTTCCAAGATGCCGTTGCTGACCGCTTTGGGATTCTCACTCGCCCCACTGGCAGGTGGTTTTTTTATGATTGTCATGAAAGACCCCGATGTTGCGCGTCGCCTCGGAATCATCAGCGCCAAGGCGCAGATCGTGGCCGGCTCTGCTGATTGGCCGACCTATCTGGGCTTCCTGGCTCAAGCGACTGCGATCGGTGGCATTATGCTGTTTAGTCTCATCGGCAGTTGGGTCTTTGGCCGCGAATATTCAGACCGTACGATCAGAGATTTGCTCGCGCTCCCGACGCCGCGTTTTGCTATCGTACTGGCCAAGTTTATTCTCGTCCTGCTATGGTCAGGGATGGTGACGGCGGTGATCTATCTGATTGGTCTCGGCGTTGGCACAGCCGTTGCCATGCCGCCAGCATCGCCAGAGACATTTTGGCGAGGGACACTGACCGTGGCGATTGCCGCCTGCTTGACGGTTGCACTCGTCACGCCCATTGCATTCTTTGCCAGCGCAGGACATGGGTATCTACCGCCGATGGGCGTGGCGATACTGGCAGTGATCCTGGCGCAAATTATCGCGGCCGCGGGATGGGGCGAATATTTCCCCTGGTCTGTACCAGCACTCTATTCGGGCATGGCCGGGCCAGCGTACGCACAACTCGGATGGATGAGTTACGGAATTGTCGTTTTCACGAGTCTTGCGGGCATGATTGGAACGTTCGTGTGGTGGGAGTGGGCAGATCAAACCCAGTAGCAGGGGCGTTAACTCTGGCTTGCACTCGACGCCGCTCCGCTGGTGCCACACGGCACGCGTGAAGCCGGCCGTTGGGCGGCGGTCATTAACCTCCATCCATTTGCGAGCGCTGGACGAGGAGTTGGTTCGAAATTTTTCAACGACTCAGGAGGCGTTGCACGCCTCGGTCGTGACCGTGATGCCGCGCGGTACCGGGAGCCCCGCGTACCATCTCGGAGACGCACGCTCCCTTGCCCCAGAAGCGACGTTTGTGGGCCGCTTCCCTCTTCGACGAGACAAACCCACCTGTGATCACGGCCCTTGTCAGGGAATGACTCGCTCGGGCGCCTCAGCATTCCCTGCGCAGATACCCACCTGATCACTCGCCGCCTCTATCTTGAAGCGTCTGCCCGGTATCTGATGATGTGTTCATATGATCC
>DOUV01000803.1 GCA_003520455.1 Chloroflexota bacterium
TGCATGCCGGCCAACCCCAGCCCGCGGCTCTGATCCAATCCAGCGGTTGCGACCGATGCCGGATCAAAGCCTACACCATCGTCTCGCAGACTCATCGTGACCTGCCCGTCGGTCTGCACCAGATAGATCGTCAGGCGGCTGGCCTTGCTGTGACGGGCCACATTACTCATGGCTTCCTGAGCAATCCGGAATAGAATCGTTTCGATCTCGCCCGGCAGGCGCCCCTGCAGCCCGTTAGTCTCGATATTCACCTGCAGGCCGAGCGGGCGGAGGGTGTGATCGGCTACCCAGCCCAGGGCCGGCACCAGGCCCAGTTGATCCAACACACCGGGGCGCAACGCCGCGATCACGCGGCGCAGGTCGGCCAGGGTTTGTTCCGTGAGGGTTCGGGCGCGATCCAGTCGCTCGCGGGCAGCGGCATCGGCAGTGGACAGCGTCTTCGCGAGGCGGTCGAGGCTGAGTTGCACCGCTGTCAGCATTTGCCCGATCTCGTCGTGCAATTCGCGGGAGAGACGCGCCCGTTCTTCTTCCTGAGCGGTGATGATTTGTTTCAGGAGCTGGGCGCGCATGGCCTCTTTTTCCTGCAGGGCGGTATAGAGCCGTTCGAGCTCCACCGTCCGTTGGCGAAGTTGTTGCTCCAGTTGGACCTTTTCTCCGACACCGCCGGCCATATGATTGAAGGCTCTGGCCAACTCACCGATTTCGTCGCTGATGTTGATCTGAACGCGGCGAGCCAAATCGCCGCGGTCAAAGTCGCGGATGGCCTGGGTCAGCTGGCTCAGAGGTTGGACCACTGACCGTTCCATTGTAACACCCAGGAGGGCGGCTCCGAGCAGGAGCGCACCGCCGAACAACAGCAGCGACTGTTGCAGGCTGTTGCTCGCTTGCCGTTCGAGCTCAGTGAGGCTCAGGTCGGTGATCAATACGCCGTTGTACGGCTTCGCCGGGTCATGACATCCATGGCACGCCTCTCGATTTTCGATGGGATTACAGTTGCGCAGGACGCGCCCCACGTTGGGAACGGCCAGGACAGCGGAGAATTCGCCCTTGTGGGGGGCGCCCGGGACATGGCACTCGGCACATCCGGCGTCTCGCTTACTGAACTGCCGATCTACCAGCCCCTGCGGGATGCCGGCGCGCACTTGCGAGTCGGGATTCAGGAGGAACAAATCAACGACTTGCGGGTTGGTCGCGATATCGTCGATACTGGTTTGGATCGCAACCCGGTTGCGCGTGAGCATGGCGTGCTGGAGGCTGCCCTCGATAACGTTACTCAGGTCAGTCGCAGTGCGGGCTGCAACATCCAGCAGGACGTGACGTTGTACGTAGTACTGGACGTAGGCGAACAGGGCCAATACTACAGCCAGCGGTCCGAGCACCCCCAGCATCATTTTGGGGCGAAGCGTAACGCGCATCGCTTCACTCTCGTTCTCTTGGCGATTGATCCCCCCAAGCCATAGTACTGCGGCTCGAGGAGTCGGTCAAACTCAAGATTCAGGCGGGAGTTGTCCCATGGTTGGGTGCCAGCGGCTGATTCATTCCTCCTTGCAGGAACGGCTGTGCTTTTGTCTCAGTCGGGCGCCACTCAGAAAGCGGCGTCCCGTGATCGTAATTCAGGAAGCGGTTGCCCGGGTTCGGGCCGGCCTTCACGTTCAGTTCTTCGTTTTGCCGCGACCTCGACGTTCCGGTGAGAGGATCTGAAGGCGGGGAGATGTCGCAAATGGAGGGCCGGGAGGTCGAAACGCACAGCGGCGCGGCTCGACCCCGCCGAGTGCAGCCAGGCGAAGCAGCTCACAACCCGAACGCACAGCGGTACGGGGTTGGAGAACAGAGCTGCAGCCTACTCAATCACGGCCGACAATGGTACCACCACCCGGACCGCGGTTCCCCGGCCGGGCGCGCTCTCCACGACCACCTGACCACCGGCCAGCGACGCTCGCTCCTGCATGCCGGCCAACCCCAGCCCACGGCTCTGATCCGGGGCTGCCACGACTGTGGATGGATCAAAGCCGACCCCGTCATCGCTGAGGGTCATCATCGCCTGCCCATTGATCCGCTCCAGACGGATCGTCAGGTGGTCGGCCTTGCCGTGACGCACCGCGTTGCTCATGGCTTCCTGAGCAATCCGGAACAGAATCGTTTCGATCTCGCCCGGCAGGCGCCCCTGCAGCCCGTTAGTCTCGATATTCACCTGCAGGCCGAGCGGGCGGAGGGTGTGATCGGCTACCCAGCCCAGGGCCGGCACCAGGCCCAGTTGATCCAACACACCGGGGCGCAGCGCCGCGATCACGCGGCGCAGGTCGGCCAGGGTTTGTTCCGTGAGGGTTCGGGTGCGATCCAGTCGCTCGCGGGCGCTCATATCGGCGGCCGGCAGCGCCCTGGACAGGCGGTCGAGGCTGAGTTGCACCGCTGTCAGCGTTTGCCCGATCTCGTCGTGCAATTCGCGGGAGAGACGCGCTCGTTCCTCTTCCTGAGCGGTGATGGCCCGGCGCAAGAGCTGCTGAGTCAGAGCCTGCTCGTGGCGCAGGGCCTCTGTCCGTTCGCCGACGCGGGCTTCCAGGGTCTCATTCCAGGTGGCCAATTCCGAAATATTGGCCAGGACTTGGGCCCGCATGCTTTCCAACGCGCTGGCCATTGCGCCGATTTCGCCGCCCTCTGGCGCCTGGAGCGGCGTGTGCAGATCGCCGGCGGCAATCCGCTGGGCCGACTCCGTCAGGCGCTGCACCGGCCGCACCAGGCGCTGGGTGCCGACCAGAGTCGCAATCCAGACGACGGCGAGAGAAATCGCAGTCAGAAGGGCCAGACCCAGGCGCAGGCGCTGGACCCCGGCGAAGGTCTCGTCCACGTCGCCCCCTACGGCCACGCCGAAAGGCGCCATGCGCAGAGGGGCAAAGGCCATGACATGGGGGTGGCCCTTTGGCTCACCGGGCCGGTCCAACTCGAACGGGACCGTCGCAACCACGGGCTGTCCCTGGGCGATGGCCCGGCGGTAAAAACTGGCGTGCTCGCCAGGCGTGAGAAACGCCAAATGGAGGGTAGAGGCGAGGGTGCGGCCCTGGCTGTCCACCAGAAGCGCGTGGCTGGTATGGCCGGAGGCGGCCGCCTGGTTGAGAGGCGCGACAACGGCCGGTCCGTTCAAGTCTATCAGGCCGCTGAGTAATCCCAGAAAGCGGTTGGCATCATAGATGGGTACGGTAACGGCCACCACCGGCCGGTTGCTGAGGGCATCGCGAAAAGGCGCCGAAACGGTCACTTCCCGGCGCGCCAGGGCCTCGGCCACGTGTGGAAGCGTGGATAGGTCGGTGCCCGATGGTGAGAGGCCAGGTGGGTAGGACAGCACTACCCGGCCCTGGGTGTCGAGGAATGTGATCCCAGACGCGAAGGTGCCGACCTGGCCGTAGGTCTGGGCCAGCAAGGTGGCTTCCGCCGAAAGGTCCGGGCTCGCGGGGTCGAAGGCGGCGAAGCGGCGTGCCTGTTCCAGCTCAGAGACACCCTGTTGCAGCAGCCGGTCGATCTGGCCGGCGGCCATCTCGGCGATGACCAGGCGCTCTTCAAGGAGGCGCTCGGTGCTATCGTGCAGTGCACGCTCGCCGAGCGCCGAGAACGCACCAAAGAGGACCAGAAAGCCCAGGCTAATCCCCAGCGCCATGCGTGGCCAGAGGCCAAGGGCCACCATCCAGTGTTGGACGGTTCTCATCATGCGCGAAGTGGGGAGTTGAGGTCTCTTCCCAGGCACTCCGGGCATTCGTTGTTATGCAGGCGGGGCTCGAACGAGACGCACGGGCTCCAACCGTCGCAGGCCACGCCCTCGCGCATCGTAGGGGACATGACCAGCTTCTCGTAGTACTCTCCCGAGCGCAACAAGATTGTAAGTGTCTCGCTGCTATCATCCTGATAGGCTAGAATGCAGGCGTGCTCTGGTACACCGGCAATCACGAATTGGCCGAAACACGATTCGCAGCCGGCCAGGTTCGATTCCCAGGGGTCACGATCGATCCAGACTTTCAGAGGAACCTCCTTGCCAAAGCAGGGAGCAACCGCATTGTGGCTGTGGTGCACTCCGATTGCATGGGGCGGCGCGTCCGTCTTCGGCGCTCACTATCTCGTTGTTACGTCAAAGGGGTATAGAACCGATTCTCTATAGCATACCAGCGGCGAGGTGACGGTGGAAGTGACACTCTACCTGCTCAGGCATGATGGGTATCAGGCTGCCAGCCGGCACGACCCACGAGCCCCGGTGCCAGGCAACGGCGTGGGCTCTCGAGCCCGCGCCCGCCGGGTTCAGGCGACACCTACGGTCGAGAGTCGTCCTGCGGCGCGGGC
>DOUV01000414.1 GCA_003520455.1 Chloroflexota bacterium
GCGATCCAGGCCGAGCGGGTGAGCCCTGGCCTGGATTGGACCATCCAGACCGAGCGGCTGAGGAGTTACGCAAAAAGCTTGCCTTGAGTAAGCGAGCGTTCCCCCCGTCGCTCGTTCTGGCTCGCACGACGTATCAGCCGGTTCGGCGGGTGTCCCCGCCTCAGGCTCTGGAACAATGGAGTGTCGATCGAGAGCCACACCGCCACGCGAACATAGTTCGATTCTCTGATGTCACTCTCAATAACCAGAAGAGATGAGTGGCTTTTCACTCCATTTTTGCCGCTCCTGGCCTCATCCGGCTTCGTCTCCTTCAAAATAGAGGATGCCCCAAGATTGCCGGCCCCGTTGACGCCAGAGAAAAGAGCCGTTATAATGGCGGGAGTTGTTAGACGACTAACAAGTACTCCCGGTTTCGCAATGGCCTCCGAATCCCTCTCCAAGCAAATCGAGCAGGAACTGGTGGATGAGCTTCGCGAGCGGCAGCCAGGCGAGCGGTTTCCTTCCGAGGCCGAGCTTGTCAACCGCTACAAGGTCAGCCGCGTGACCGTGCGTGAGGCGCTGGCCGCGCTCGAGCACAAGGGACTGATCATCCGCAGACAGGGCCTCGGCACCTTCGTCAACCACAACGTCCTCCAGATCCAGACTCGCATGGATGAGTCGATCGAGTTTAGTGAGCTCATCCGTGCCTCAGGCCACACTCCCTCCGTCACGGGAACGCAGGTGAGTACTGGTCGGCCCGAAGCCGCAATTGCCGAGCGGCTGAACCTCGCGGAGGGCGACGAAATCGTGACGCTGCACAAAGTCTTCTCGGCGGATGACGTGCCGGTGATCTACGCCGTCAACGTGCTCCCGCTCCAGTTGATTGCTCGCGAGCACCGCGATTCTGTCATCCGCGACTCCCTCAAAACGGAGCCGATCTACCGCTTTCTCGCCGAGCGCTGCGGCCAGACGGTGGCCTATCAGATCGCCGACGTTCGCTCTCTGTCCGCTACTGACGGGGTGGCACGGCACTTAGGCTGCAAGGCCGGTGTCTCGGTGCTCAATATCGAAGAGGTCGGCTACAACGCCGACAATGACCCCGTGTTTTACTCGGACGAGTACTACAACACCGACGTCATCGGGTTCAAATTAGTGAGAAAACCTGGCTGACATGGTCTCCTCCGAAGATCCCTCATCAACGAGCGGGCCAGGCGCGCCGCGCCGCCACCCACGGATCCCTCCGGTCAACGTTCACGACGGTGCGTTTGATCCGGCGCGCGAGCACACTGTGATCTTCCAGCCCAGCGGACGGCGTGGCACGATTCCCGAGGGAGCCACGCTATTGGAAGCTGCGCGCCGCCTGGGCGTCGGCATCGAGTCGATCTGTGGCGGTCGCCAGACCTGCTCGAAGTGCTACGTGCGAATTGAAGCTGGCTCCTTCGGCCGGTACGGGATCGAGTCGACCGAAGCGCACCTGACTCCGATCGGCGAGCGGGAGTTGTACTACCGCGAGAAGCGCGGTCTGCCCGAGGGCATCCGCTATTCGTGTGATGCTTGCGTGCTGGGCGACGTCTTGGTCACCGTTCCCGAGGAAAGCCAGGCCCACAAGCAGATCATCCGCAAGAGCGCAACCGAGCGAGCCATCGAGATCAACCCGGGCGTCCGCAAGTACTACGTGGAGATTCCCGAGCCCCATCTGGGCCAGTCTTCGGCCGACGCGGACAGCGTGATGGCTGAGCTTGCGGCCCGCTTCCCCGAACTCCACGACCTTACGTTTGACTACCCCGCCCTCCGTGACCTGCAGTTCGCCCTGCGTGCCGGGAACTGGGGCATCACCGTCTCGGTGTGGAACGAGCGCGAGATCGTCCGCGTCGAGCCCGGCTATCGTGAGGTAGCCGTTGGCCTGGCGGTGGACATCGGCACGACCTCCGTTGCCGCTTACTTGTGCGATTTGCGGACCGGCCGGGTGCTGGCGACCGAAGCGATGATGAACCCGCAGGTGTCCTACGGCGATGACATCATGTCACGCATCTCCTACACCATGGAGGAGGACGGCGGGCTGGATCGACTGCACACGGTCATCATCGCCGGCTTGAACGACCTTGCGGCCAGGGCGGCCGCGCGAGCCGGGATCGAGGCGAGCGAGATCATCGATGCGGTGTTCGTCGGGAATAGCACGATGCACCACATTCTCCTGGGCTTCCATCCCCGCTACCTCGGCCTGGCGCCCTTCGTTCCGGCAGTGTTCTCGCCGGTCGACTTTCGCGCGCGGGACCTCGGCCTGCACGCCCTCAACCCCGGCGCGTGGGTGCACGTGCTGCCGCTGGAGGCCGGTTTCGTGGGCGCGGACAACATGGGCGTCGTGTTGGCCGAGGAGCCGCACGAGCAGGACGAGATCGTCCTGATCATCGACGTCGGCACGAACGGCGAGATCTTGCTCGGCAACCGCGAGCGGCTGCTCTGTGCCTCCAGCCCCACCGGGCCGGCGCTGGAGGGCGCGCAGATCCTGTTCGGGATGCGGGCCGCGCCGGGGGCGATCGAGCGCGTGCGGGTCGATCCGGCCACGCTGGAGGCGCGGTTCAAAGTCATCGGGGAGGATCGATGGAGCGACGAGTTGCCGCCCGAGCAGCTTGGCGCCCGGGGGATCTGTGGCTCCGGCATCATCGAGGCGATTGCCGAACTGTGGAAAGCCGGCATCGTCGATGACAGCGGCCGGTGGACCAGTTCGCTGGTCCATCCGCGCCTGATCGAGCACGACGGCCTGCCGGCCTACGTCCTGGCCTGGCCCGGACAGACCGCGCTTGGCGACGCCATCCTGGTGTCGATCGCCGACGTGCGGGCCATCCAACTGGCGAAAGCGGCCCTGTACACCGGAGTGCGCATCTTGATGGGGTATCGCGGTGTGGCGGCGGTGGGCCGGATCATTCTCGCGGGCGCGTTCGGCAGCTACATCGACCCCGAGCGCGCCATGACGATCGGCCTCATCCCCGACTGTGACCTGGGCCAGGTCTACGCCGTGGGCAACGCTGCGGGCGACGGCGCGCGCATCGCGTTGCTCAACAAAGCCCGGCGCGTCGAGGCCGCCAGGGTCGCGCGCTGGGTCGAGCACATCACCATGCCGCTCGAGGGCGATTTCCAGGAGATTTTCATGAACGCTCTGGCCTTCCCGAACGCCGCGGACCCATTCCCGCACCTCGAACCGATCCTGGCCGAAGCCGCCCGGCGGCGCTCGACCCGTGAGCGCTCTGCTGTGACTGCCTGATATTCGCCTTCTCTTTCAGCCTGGAGACTGCAAAGCCATGGAAACGATTCTTCGAAGTCCGAGCGGCAAAGAAGTCATCATCGCGCCGGACCGGTCGACGGTCATGATCGGCGAGCGCATCAATCCCTCGGGCGGTGGGCGGAAGAAGTTGACTGCTGCGCTGGCGGCGATGGACATGGAGCTTGTCAAGGCAGAGGCTATCCGCCAGGTGGCGGCCGGTGCGCGGGTGATCGACGTTAACGTGCAGGCGGCCGACATCCTGGGCCAGGAATCCGAAACCCTGGTCGCCGCCATCGAGGCCGTTGCCTCGGTGGTAGATGTGCCGATCAGCATCGACACCAACGACCGTGCGGCGATGCCCGCGGCCCTCAAAGTGTGTCCCGGCCGGCCGCTGATCAACTCCGTCACGGGCGAGGAGGAGTCGCTCCGCAGCGTCCTGCCGCTGGCGGCCGAGTACGACGCCTGCCTGATCGGCCTGACCGCGGACGACGACGGCATCCCCATGACCGATCCCTACAAGCGCCTCGAGATCGCTACGAAGATCGTGCGCCGCGCTGAGGAGTACGGCCTGCCCCCCGAAGACATCATCATCGACTGTGTCACCCTCCCGATCGGCGCTGAGTTGACCGCCGCCGCAGTCACGATGAAGGCGATGCGCCTGGTGCGTGAGGAGTTGGGAGTGAACCTCGCCTCCGGCGCGAGCAACGTTTCGTTCGGTATGCCCATGCGTTCTCTGATCAACACCGGCTTTCTCTTCATGATCATCGCGGCCGGGGTCAACGCCCCGATCGTCGATCCCATGAAGATGCGCGAGACCGTCGTCGCCGCCGACTTGCTGGTTGGCCGAGACGTCTTTGCCGAGCGGTACCTGGCCTACTATCGCGAGCTTCAAGCTCAACCCGCTCCCGCCTGATGATCGATTGATCATTATGAAATACTACCGTCCGTCCACGTTGACTGAAGCCCTGACGCTGCTCCGCGAGCCTGGGTCGGCCCCGCTCGCCGGAGGCACGGTGCTCTTGCCCGAACGGCCGGCTGAACTGGCTGCGGTCGTCGATCTGTCGGCGCTCGGATTGGACGCTCTACGGCGAGAAGGCGGCTTCCTCGTTGCGGGCGCGATGGCCCGCGTGCAGGCGCTCGCCACCTTCCCGGGCCTGGACGGTTG
>DOUV01000307.1 GCA_003520455.1 Chloroflexota bacterium
ACGATCTGTGCTCCGATGAGGGTAAAGACGCCACCCGCCGGTCCCGCGGTCTGCGGCGCTGACGTCGCATTCGCGGTTTGCTGCTGAAGTTCGGCCAGTTCTTTCTCCTTGGCAGCGATCTGCTGCTGGGAGCTCGCAAGCTCCGCTTCCTTGGCCGAGAGTTGCTGTTGGAGCGTCGTAGCCTTTTGCTCTTGGGCCGCCAGTTGTTGCTTCGCGGTGTCGTACTCACTCTGCGGGACGCCGCTGGCGCAGGCCCCGAGGAATGCCAGGACGATCACCAGTCCAAACATAGCCAGCTTCCGGATGCTTTTTCGAGGTACCATGTTTCCTCCTGTTTGGGCGATGCGTGTACGTGGTCCATGATCTGTGATCTCACCCGATCATGCGTCACGGATCACGAGATCCTTACTCCATTTCAGCCACCCGGCGTGTATCTTCCTCTCCATCACCTCCTCGGGCGGACCCGAACAATGCCGTATATCTGATACAGGACAAAGCCAAAGATGAGCCAGACTCCCAAGACCACCGCCGTGAGTGCCAGGGGGGCCCACTGCCGGATCGCATCCAGGCCCTGGGGGGCCACCGTAAAGGCCGGCGGCGGAATGCCCGCCTCCTCGATCGTGACGGCCTGCTCGCTTTCGTCGTAGATGCCCATTCCCTCGAAGCGGGCGGTGATCGTCTGTTCGGGCGCGGTCAGCGTGGGCCGGTAGTCTAGAAAGGCAACCCCGTTGGCGTCGGTCTTGGCTGTGCCGATCCTCATCTTGCCTTGAGTGCCGACGAACTCGGCGTCTACCCAGAAGTCCACCTCGGCCTTGGGCACCGCGGCCCCGTCGGCGTCTTTGAGGACGGCCATGAGGGTGACAGGATCGCCGCCGGTTCTCCAGGAGGAGGGTGAAACGGTGAGGGTGGTGGGGGTCAGAACCGCGGCGGCGGTCCCCGCGCCACCTCTCCCAACCTTCAAGTGACCCCGCTGGAGGTAGTCGTGCAGGTCGCACTCAAGGTCGCACTTGAAGTCAAAGGTGCCCGGCTGGTCGGCGACGAACTTGAGGGTCCTCTCCCGGTTGTTAGAATCGATCTTGTCCGACTCCAGACCGTATCCCTCCAGGACGAGGATGTGCTCCTCTTGCACGTAGCTCTGGTGTGCCCATACGAAGGTCAGCTCTACCAGCGCTCCCTGTTCCACCTCGACGACAAAGTCGCCCGGGTTGCCGTTGAAGCCGCTGTCGGTGATCTCCACCCGGACCTGCACAGGCTGTGGCCCGCCGGCCTGCGCCAGGTGGTGTGGTGGCACCGCCAGCAGCAGAACAACCGCCAGCAGTGCGGCGCCCAGCATCGTTCGTCGAAGCCACCTAGTCATAACTCGCACCTCCCGGTTCCGGGTTGAATATCGCCGGCCCGGCCACCATGCCGGTAGACGCAGGTCCTGCCGCCGCCCGGGCCCGCTCCTGCTCCCAGCCCTCTTCCATCTCCCATACCGAGATGATGGGGAAGAACTTGGCGAAGAGAGTGAAAATCAGGGCGAGGCCTCCAAAAGCCGCGGCCGTAATCGCCAGTTCCACCCAGGTCGGTGTGTACACCCCCCATGCTGAAGGCATGAGCGGCAGCGCCAATGACGGGACGACGATGACGAACCGTTTGATCCACATGCCAATGTTCACCAGCACCGAGGCCAGCACGATCAACGGGACCGTGCGGGTCCAGGGCAGAATGATCAGGAGGATCGGGACGACCAGCCCGGCGATGACGAAGGTCCAGAATGAGGCGGCGAACTTGCCCAGCATCAGCTCCTCGAGGAGCAGCTTCTCGCCCTCCTGTAGCTTGTAGCCGGTGGTCAGGTACTCGGCGAAGGTGAAGTAGAGATAGATCACGCCCAGGGCAAGGAGCAGGTAGGCCAGGTAGCGGAAGTGCTTCTCAGTGATGTAGTCCTCCAGGTGGTAGATCCGGCGGAAGACGTACATCACCGTGATGATGCCGGCGATGCCTGAATAGATGGCGCCTACCACGAAGTATGGCCCGAAGATGGTGCTGTTCCAGCCAGCGCGCAGCGTCATGGCGAAGATCCAGGAGACCACGGTGTGCACCGAGACGGCGATGGGGATGATGAGGATCATCATGACCCCGATGGCCCGCTCCAGATAGCGCCGTTGCTCGGGTGTGCCCTCCCACCCCAGGGACAGAATTGCGTACAGGCGCCAGCGCAGCCGGCCGATCTTCCCCTTCAGACGGTCGCGGGCCAGGGCGATATCAGGGATCAGGGGCAGGTAGAGGTACATCAGACTGCCGGTGAGGTAGGTCGTAATCGAGATGAAATCCCAGATGATGGGCGAGCCGATCTGCCCGTGCAGGAGCATGTTGGGGATGCGATCCGGCCGGCCCAGATCGATGATCGGCATCAGGCCGCCGATCATCAGCGCGACAGCGGTGATGACCTCGGCCATGCGGGTCACGGGCCGCCGCCATTCGGCCTGGGTGACCCGGAGGATGGCCGAGATCAGCGTGCCGGCGTGGCTGATACCGATAAAGAAGACAAAGTTGGTGATGTAGAGGCCCCAGATCACGGTATCGCGCATCCCGGTGACGGCGAGACCGCGTTTCAATTGGTGGCTGTAGGCGGCGAGCCCGCCACCGGTGAGCAGGACCAGGAAGAGCACCCACAGGTACCATCTGCGCGACGTGTGGGTCAGGGGACGAAGGACCGCCGCTTCCAACCGTTTCTCAGACCGGGCAACCATCAATGGCCTCCATGGGGATTCTCAAGGGTAGCCCCCAACTCCTGCCAGGAGCGGGCCGGCATCGGCTCTCGGGTCTCGTTGACATCGTGCCCGTACTCCTCACCATGACCGGGGATGTACCAGACCCGTGGGCGGGTTCCCAGTTCCTCTTTCAACCGATAAGCATTGTGTTCGGCCAGGAAGAGGGAGAGCTTGACGACCTCCTGACCATTGGTGGCGATATCCTCGCCAAGATCGCCCAGGTAGATGGCGTACATCGGGCAGGCCGCGGCGCAGGCGGGAAGCTTGCCATCGTCGGTGAGGTGGGCACAGAGCATGCACTTTTCAACCGTGCCTTTGCGGTGGGGGATGGGGTACTCGGGACGGTAGCGGGCGAAGGTGGCCCCGGCGGGGTTCTCTGGCTGCTCCCAGTTGAACGAGCGCGCTGCGTACGGGCAGGCCGCCATGCACATACGGCAGCCGATACAGCGCTCGTGGTTGACCAGGATGACACCCTCGGCGTTGCGGTAGGTGGCTCCCACCGGGCAGACGTTGAGGCAGGGTGCGTTCTCACACTGCATGCAGGGCCGGGGCAGGAAGTAGGTGTGGCCCCCGGCGGTTTCCATCTCGAAGACCTTGATCCACTCCTGGCCCTTCGGTACGAAGTGCTCAGCGTTGCAGCCCTCTATACACTGGGGCGCTGTCCCCTTGGTGACACAACCCTCACACTTCCGCAGGTCGAAAACCAAGACCCACTGGCGCGGGCGTGTCGCGGCCTGTTCGGGGGCGCCCGGCGCGGCTGCCTGGCCTGCGTG
>DOUV01000136.1 GCA_003520455.1 Chloroflexota bacterium
ACTGGACGGTCGGCTACACGCCCGACCTGACCGCCGGCGTGTGGGTCGGTAACGCCGACAACGAGCCGATGCGCGATGTCAGTGGCGTCGATGGGGCCGGCCCCATCTGGCACAACTTCATGCAAGTGGCCGTCAAGCACACCTCCCCGCACCCGTTCGTCCGCCCGACGGGCCTCACGGAGGTCGAGATATGCACGGCCAGCGGCCTGCTCCCCGGCGCGCTCTGCCCGCAGCGCCGCCGCGAACTCTTCCTCGCCGAGTCGGTTCCGACCGCGCTCGATGACAGCTACCGGCTCGTGCGAGTGGACCGCGCGAGCGGCCTGCTCGCCGGGACAGCCTGCGCGGCGCAGGCCGAGGAACGCCTCTACCGCATCCCGCCCCCCGAGGCACTCGCCTGGGCGCAGGCGAATGGCTGGCCGTTGCCGCCCATGCGGAGTTGTGACGGTGCTGTGGCGATGAGCAGCACGGACGGCAGTGGAGGGCTGGTCATCGCGACGCCCGCACCTGGGGCTGTCTACCGCATGGATCCTTCCCTGCCCGCGCCGTCCCAGCGCCTCCCCCTGGCGGTCCACGCGGTGGATGGTCGGCGCCACGCCTCAGGGCAGCTCCTGCTCGACGGCCAGCCCCTCGTTGCCTTCGAGAGTCTCCCCTTCGAGTTCCTCTGGCCGCTCGCCCCCGGCCAGCACCGCCTGACCGCGCGCCTTAACGGCCTGCCAGAGGCGGTGGCGGAGGTCACCTTTACGGTTCAGCCGTGATGCTCCCGCCGCCATTGTCACCATCAGCGACGCCCACAGATCCCGAGCGGAGCGAGCAGAGCACTGCACCGGTCACTTCGTAGCGGGCCCCCTCATCGGGCAGTTAGAGCGAGTCCTCGCAGGTCCCCTCACCCCACTTGGGCGACCCTCACCCGGGAGGGGTGATTTCTCCGAGGGGACAGGCACTCCCTCTCCCGCCGCCTGCGTCTCGACCAGCAGGCAAGGTTGCTAGAAACGGCTGACGTGCTACACTTTGACTCTCAACTGATGGGGTCTGCTCATGTCTCGAAGCTGGCAACCGTCTAACCAACCCATCCGCTACGATCGCAAGCGCGTGGCGCAATTAGAGCCGATCGAGGCTGCAATTGGCCGGCTCCGGCTGTCCATCGTGCGTGTCCGCAAGCTCCGGGCCATTCTCAATGCCATAGAGGTGCAGATTGAGGATGGCGGCGATAGTCCCGAGGTCAACAGGCTGCTGCTCGACGCCTTGCGCGCCGCGGTCCGTCACCAGGTGGGCGAGCGGGAGGGCAAGGACGTGCTGCGGGCAATCGTCACCTTCGAGAACGCTGAGGCCCGGCGCTGGGAGCAAGTCAAAGCCGGAACATTGCCGCCCATCGAGCTGACCGATGAGGAACGACTCGACGATCTGATGCAGCAAGGCTACAAGCGGCTGCGGACGTCCGAGACGACCAGCGCGTGTGATCACTGGCTGGAAGCCTGGGAGCTGATCAAACAGCTGGCCACCCCGGAGATGCGCACGCCCGAGGACTTCGATGCTGCATATCCCGGAATGATGCAATCCGTCTTCAACTGGTCGGGCGATCTGGAGATGCACCTGCACAACGCCGGGATCGATGAGCCCAGCTACCACCAAGAACGCGTGCGCTACGTACGCGAATTCCTCGCCCAGTTCCCCGACGCGGACACCAATATGACTATCAACTTCTTGCGAGCGGAAGGGGAGGCTCTGTGGCTGTTGGGACGGCGGGAGGAGTCCGAGGCCGTCTTCACCCGGTTGATCGAGCGGTTTCCCGATGGGGGCTGGGGGTACATTGGCTGGGCCGACAATTACTGGCTCTTCGATTCTTCGACGAAGGAGTACGAGCAGGCAGAGCAGATTCTCCGGAAAGGCCTGAAACGCCCAAACCTGAACGACCGCCGCGGTCTGCTCGAGCGTCTTGAAAAACTGTACGCGGAATGGGGGAAGCCCCAGGAGCAGGCCGAGATCGCGGCCGAACTGAAACAGATCAAGGCGGAGGAGCCCGAACCGCCCCGCCAAACACTCCCCCTCCCGCGCTCACTGCTGCAAGCGATGCTCTCATCGCCAGCTCCCAAAAAGCCGGGCCGCAACGATCCTTGTTGGTGCGGCAGCGGGAGAAAGTACAAACAGTGCCACTGGAAGGCGGATCAAAAGAAAGGATAATGCCAGGTCCAGCGACCTATCACGTGCACGGCGCGAGCACGACTCCCGTCCCCGGGAAGCAGGATTGAAATCCCAGGCTGGGCGCCGATATCGGCTCAAGCCGGCGGCCGTCGAGGCGGGGCAGTCCGCGTGTGAAGATTCACGCAAGAATCGGGTCGTGGTTCCCCACGAGGCCCCGGAATCAATTCCAGGGCCGAGCGCCAACGCCGGCTGAAGGAGAGACGCCCCGCCGGGTTTCGGCTCTCAGCGAGGTATTCCAACGAGACTTTGAAGCGGGCCAGGGTTCCGAAGTCTCGGAAGACTTCAGAAGTCTGACAACGCCGAAATTGATTTCAAGGCAAACCGGCGTGTTTTTGGCCTGAGCCCCGAGCAACGTGACAGGTGGTTCCTGCCAGGAACAGGAACCGTGCCCATTCTTGGCGCTGGCTGGCAGCACCGGGACACACGCCCTTCCCATGAAGATCGCGATCGACTACACCCCTGCGCTCGTCCAAGGAGGCGGGATCGGCCGCTACACACGCGAGGCCGTCGCGGCGTTGGCCCGTTTGGAGACGGCGCATCGCTACACGCTTGTTTCCACGAGAGGCGCCGAGGGG
>DOUV01000524.1:0-5754 GCA_003520455.1 Chloroflexota bacterium
CCGCGGCCAGCCGCTCAGCCTCGGCGGCGTCCCCGCGGAACCTGTCGATCGCCGCAGCCAGGGCGGCCGGATCCGCGTGGGGCACCATCACGCAGTCGTGGCCGCCGGCGAAGAGCTCGCGATTGGCGGCGTTGTCGCCCAGAATGACCGGCCGCCGCATGGCGAAGTACTGAAACGCCTTGACGGGGATGTGGCGGCGGGCCTTCTCACTGGGGCCAAAATGGCCGCCCAGGCAGAGGTCTGCCCGAGCGATGTGGTCCGGCAGTGTGCGGTATTCAATCCAGCCGGGGAGGCGGATGTTCGGAAGGTCCCGCCGGGCAACCGCCGTCTGCGTGGCGGGCAGACCCGGCCCATCGCCCGCCAGGACGATCCGGCAGCTGCTCTCGCGCAACAACTCGGCGGCGTCGAGGATCGCCCCCACCCCATGGAGCGGCAGGAAGCCGATTGAGGTGAAGACCGTGAACGGCTGGTCGGCTGCCCGCGGCGATGGGAACGAGGGCTGAAACAGTGACTCATCGGCACTAGTGTAGAGGACGTCAAGATGCGACGAGGGCACACCGAGCGTCTCCACGAAGTAGCGGCGCGTGCTCTCGGTATCCACGAGAACGTGATCGGCCCAGCGGCAGGTGAGAACATCCAGCCAGCGAGCCGCCCAGGCACCAGGCGAACCGGGGTGAAAGAACTGGCGATCGACGACGAGGGTGTCGTGGGTCGAGAAGAAGGCGTCGAAGAGGACCGGACGGCGGGTGAGCCAGCGCAGCCAGAGCATCAGTGGCTGGCCGTAGAAGCCGCAGAAGACCACGTCGAACGGACCGCGCGCCTGGATAAACCGGGCGAACACGGCAAGATTGCGGCGCAGAGGGTGGCGGGCACTACTGACGACGCGGACCACCTCGTGGCGACGGCGCAGGGCGCGCTCGACGATTTGGTTGCGGGGATACTCCGGCTCGCGGCCGGTCAGGTAAAGAATGCGCATGATCAGAGGATGCTACCCGAAGGGGTTACCCTGTCAATTTCTCGCCCCCGGCCGATGAGTGACGCAGGCCGCTCAAGCCTTGATGGTTACGACGTGAAACCCAAAGCGTGATGACGCCAGCAGAAAGAGGGGCCTTCCAGACCCGGTCGCCGCGCGTCTCAGCTCATCCCTCGAAATCGGGTTGAGTGCTTGGATGGCGGCTCAAAAGCCGTGTGGAAGAGAGCGGTACGATGCACCTGCCAACCCTCGCTGCCGGGACACTGGTCAAGCCGTTGGAGAGAGGCGGCCATGGTGGAGTTGAACCGGCGCTGCCAGGTTCGTAGGAACCGTTTGAGCGGTCGGCCCCTGAGGCGCTGAAGGAGGGGCGCGGGGCTGTGCTGCGCCCCTCTGAACCAATCCTGCCCGCCGCTGGGCCTCCTTGACCGACGTGCGCGGGTGGTCGCAAGCTGGCCGGTCTCCAATCGAGCGCGATCGAGGAAACCAGGTGCGACGTACCTGGACAATGAAGCGGTCCGGCACTTCAAGGTTTGGTGCCCAAGGCGGGGCCTGCTATACTCGGGCGCTGGATACTGACTGCTGGAGAAGGACCGTTCTGTTTGGAAACGACCCCCTGCCTGCTCTGCGGTGCAACCGAGGCTGAGCCGCTTTTTCACCTCAAAGATTTCTTGCTCGGGCTCCCCGGCTCGTTTCACCTGGTCCGTTGCGCCAAGTGCGGCCTCGTCTACCAGAATCCCCGCCCGACGGAAGCGGCGATCGGAGCCTACTACCCGCCCGAGTACGACCCCTACGTGGCGTCGCCCTGGGAGGCGCCCAACCCCCTCACCCGGGCCATCCTCGTGCATGGGTTGGCCAAACGCTGGAAGTTGGTGGCAAAGTGGGCGCCGAACCGGAGCGGGCAACGACGCATCCTCGACGTGGGGTGTGCGACCGGTGTGTTCCTCGCCGCGGGGAACGCCGAGTGGGCAAAGGTCGGGGTAGAGTTGAGTCCCAAGGCGGCGGCCTTCGCGCGCGAGCACTTTGGGCTCACAGTCTATGAGGGGATGCTCGAGGAGACCCCACTCGAAGCCGAGAGCTTCGACGTGATCACGATGTGGGATGTGCTCGAACACTTGCACGATCCCCGGCGGACCCTCGCCCGCGTCCGCCACCTCCTGCGCCCCGATGGGATCTTCATCTTCCGCGTGCCCAATTTCGACGCCTGGGACGCACGTCTCGCCGGGCGCTACTGGGCCGGCCTCGACCAGCCGCGCCACCTGTTTGTGCCCGACGAGGCCGCGATCGCAAGGCTCCTGACAATCACCGGCTTCAGAGCGGCTGAGCGGCTGTGTATGAGCGGGACGTACGGCGTGCTCGTGCTGAGTTGGCGCTTTTGGCTGCGCGAGCACGTAGGCGCTGCGGGTCGGCGGCGGGCGGCGGAGCGGGCCCTCAACAATCCGGCGACGCGGTTCGCGCTGGCGCCTTTGCTCTGGGCCATCGACAAGGTGGCCAGAAAGGGTTCGCTGCTCACTGTCGTGGCCCGGGCCGTGGCACGATGAGCATTTCCATTGGGAAGCATGGTCGCGCTCTCTTTGCCAGCCGCCGCTGGCGCCGGGTCTTGCTCGCCGGCTCGACCGGCCTGAGCCTGCTGCTTCTTCTCTGGGGACTCGTCTCCCGTTGGGATGAGTTGAGGAGCTACCAGTGGCAGTTCAACTGGCTCCCGCTGGGCCTCAGCGGTGCGACGTTTTCGATCTCGCTATCGCTCGCGGCGCTGGCCTGGGTACTCACCATGCGCACGCTTTCCGCCGCTTCGACGTGGCGCCAGGACGCGAAATTCTTCTTTTATTCCTGGATGGCGCGCCGCCTTCCCACCCCGGGACCCTATCTCGCCAGCCGCGTGCTGCTGTACGAGGAGATCGGCGTACCCAAACGGTTGACGAGTGTCGGCCTGTTGTGGGAGAACGTGCTCCTGATCGCCTCGGGCGCGTTGTTGACGCTGCTCTTGTTGCCCATGACGCCACTCGTGCGCAACCACGTTCCTCGAGGGCCGATCCTGCTCGCCGCTGCGGCGAGCCTCCTCGTAGTGGTACAGCCCTCACTCTTGGAGCGAGCGGTCAACTGGCTGTTGCGGCAGTGGGGGAAGGCCCCGCTCGCGTCCCTGGTTGACCAGCGTGCCGCCGCCATGCTGCTGGTGGTCTACGCCCTGGTGTGGCTGACGGGTGGATTGATCCTCTTCTTCTTGATCCGGGCGATCTATCCGGTTGAGTGGTCCGCGCTTCCCCTCGTGCTCGAGAGTTGGGTGGTCAGCGGGCTGGTAGCCTACCTCGCGTTTTTCGCGCCGGCCGGGCTGGGCGTGCGCGAGGTCGCTTTGGCCTACCTGCTCGCGCTGGCAATCCCGTTGCCGGTCGCGGTCATCGCAGGTGTGCTGGCCCGCCTCTGGTTAATGGTTAACGAGCTGTTGTGGGCGCTGGTGGCCTACAAGCTCTAGCTGCGGCACCTCGCGGCGCGTCGGCCACGCCCCTCGAGGGATCTGCGAGCGCGGGCAGGCCCTAATGAGGGCGCACCCGTAGTCCGTCGTCCATTGCAGGAGCCACGTTCGAGCAACAAATCCACGCCTAAATTGGAACAGGGTTCATCGGGTGGGCGAGGGCAGTCCCCTTCGCCCACCTCTATGGAGGATGGACCACGGACAACTGCCAGCAAAACCGAGGTGAAGCCGCCGGATGTATGACCTGGAGGATTTGGGTGGCATATCTGCTTGAGATCAGGCACGAGACAACCGAGCGCGACGAGCAGCACGCCTACGACACACTGTACTTCGAGCGCGGCATCCGCCAACGGGATTCTTTCTACCTCTGGTTCCTGGAGCAGGTTCCCCATCGCGGCGGCGGCCGATTGCTGGATGTGTCCTGCGGCGAGGGCGTCTTCTTGGGCGTTGCCCGCCGCGCGGGCCTCGAGGCAGTCGGGGTTGATTTCTCGCTGGTCGCGGTCCGCAAGGCACGGCTCGTGAGCTCGCAGGCGGCCCTGGCCAATGCCCAGCGGCTGCCATTCGCCGACAATAGCTTTGACTATGTGACCAACATTGGAAGCCTGGAACACTACTTCGACCCGGTCGAGGGCGCGCGTGAGATGGCGCGGGTCCTGCGCCGCGACGGTGTCGCCATCATCCTGCTCCCCAACGCCTTCGGCATCTTCGGCAACATCTGGCATGTCCTGCGATACGGCGAAATCTTCGACGACGGTCAGCCACTCCAGCGCTACGCCACCCGGGCCTCGTGGGAACGTCTGCTGCGGGCCAATGGCCTCGTCCCCAATCGTGTCATCCCTTACGAGCGGGAGGCACCGCGCACTGCGCGCGACCTGCTCTGGCTCCTGCGCCGCCCCTGGAAGATTGGGCGGCTTCTTGTAGCCCCGTTCGTCCCGGTCAATCTGAGCAACATCCTGGTATTCGTCTGCCACAAAGCCTGAATTGAGCCTCTCCACCCCCCAATAACCCGATGGTAGTACTGGCAAAATCCCCGTTTTACCCAGATCGCGCTATTGCGAGAGAGGCCTTGAGCCGCTAGGATGGGGCTCATAGTCACCTGGAGGGGTCTGCCCTCCGGCCCACCAAGACTCAGGCAGGCTCGCCTGGGGTACGTACTCTGGAGATGAGGACAAATGAAACTGAGAACCTTTACGCTCCTTGCCGCGCTGGCGTTGGTCCTGGCCCTGATCGTCCCGACGGTCGGCGCGCAGGGGATCACCTACAGCAGCGGCTTCCAGGTCCAGAACCTGAGCGGCAACACCGCAAACATCTCGATCACCTTCTACAACCAGGATGGAAGCGTTGCCGGCAGCACCTCCGACACCATCGCTGCGAACTCGAGCAAGACCTACTTCCCAATTCCGGTGGTGAGCAACGGCTTCAACGGCTCGGCCGTCATCAGCTCGGATCAGCCCGTAGCGGCAATCACCAACCTGTTAGGCAACTACCCGACTTATGGCGGTTCGACCACCGGCTTCACGTCGGGCGCCAACTCGGTCGGTCTCCCGCTGATCATGCGGAACAACAACGGCTTCAGCACCTGGTTCAACGTTCAGAACACCGGCAGTAGCCCGGCAAACGTGACAGTCACCTACCGCCCGGCCCCCGGCCAGCCCGGTAACAGCGGCCAGACCGATACGGCCACGATCCAGCCCGGGGCAGCAAAGACCTTCAATCAGGCGGACAAGAGCGGCCTTGGCTCGACCTTCATCGGCTCGGCGACTGTGGCTTCCGATCAGCCCGTGGTTGCGATGGTCAACCAGGTCGGCACCGGCGGCATCCAGGCTCTGCTCATGTACGATGGCTTCACCGGCGGCTCGAACACGGTGCAGGCCCCGCTGATCATGGCCAACAACAGCGGCTTCTTCACCGGCCTTAGCATCCAGAATGTCGGCGGCAGCGACACCACGGCTACGATCGACTACAGTGCGAACACGGCCGGGGCGTTCAACCCCACCGATGAGACCGTGAGTATTCCCGCTGGCGGCAGCGCCGTCGTGCTGCAAAATGCAGGCCAGTGGGGCAGCAACAAGTACATCGGTGGCGCGACCGTCAGCGCCAGCCAGCCGCTCGAGGTGGTCGTCAACCAGTTGAAGATCGGGACCGTCTCCTTCGGTACGGCCTACGAGGGCTTCAACCCCACTAACCTCACCGATAAAGTCAGCGCGCCTCTGCTGATGGCGAACAACAGCGGCTTCTACACCGGTGTCCAGTGCCAGAACACGAGCGGCAGCTCGACCACCGTCAGCGTGGCGTACGGTCCCAATACGGCGGG
>DOUV01000524.1:5809-8129 GCA_003520455.1 Chloroflexota bacterium
CCCCCGCCAATGAAACCGCGACCGTCGCCTCCGGCGCCAGCGCGACATTCCTGCAAAATGGTGGTGCGTGGGGCAGCAACAAGTACGTCGGCTCGGCGACCATCACAGCCAGTGGTGGCGCTAACATCGCGTGCATCGTCAACGAGTTGAACGCGGGTGCTGCCGGCGACCAGTTCCTGACCTACGACGCCATCAACTACTAAGCCAGTCACGCATCCTCTCGCGAGCCTGCACGGGGGGCCTTATGGGGCCCCCCGTCGTTTTGTGATCCGTCAGGAGGGCGGCGGCAATGCCGTCAACCTTCGGTATCTCGGACGGGACGTTTGTCGGTCTCAGGGTTTGGGCCTCCTTGCGCTCTGTGCTATCATCGGCCCGTTTGGAACGCTGCAGAAGGATATAACCGTCATGATGCGATCGTTTCGAGGGACTCTCAGATTGGTCATCGTTGGGGTACTGCTCAGTGCCTGCCAGGTCGGGCCGCGGGCCGCGGTCCCGACACCCACCCTCACGCCCCCGGCAGCCCCGACAGAGGGTCCCGTCGCCGACCCGACCGCTTCTGTCGCTCCGCTCGTGATCCCAACCGCGGCGCCGGAGCGCGGCGTGGTCCATGGCCTCCTCCGCCGCGAGGTTCAGGAGACCCCCATCAACGATGTAGATCTCTATCTGGCAGAGATCATTCCTGGTGATAGCAATGTGATGCGCGTGGCGGGCCTCGATACCAACGCAGCTCCCCATGCGATGACCAACACCAACGGCGAATTCGTCTTCAGCGACGTCGAGCCCGGCGAATATGCTTTAGCGCTGGTGACGCCGATCGGCAGCATGTTGGTCCCCGACCCCAAGACGCCCGGCCGTGACATCCTGTTCACCCTCGAAGCGGGCCAGACCCTTGACCTCGGCACACTCCACGCTATTCTGCCCTACTAATCACCGCAGCGCGTTTGCGACCACTGCCTTTCGCCCGGCGCTGGTCGTCCTGTGGATCCTCGTGCTCACAGGATGTGTGGGCCCGGGCTGGGCACGGACGGGGGTCGTCCTGCGGCAGGAACGAGCTGAGGTTCCGAGCCCCATGCTGGGGGAGACACCGGTGGGCCAGCGCTTCGTGGTACCGGCCAACGGGTTGAGCCTGATCGAGGTGTTGTTGATTGTCCCGCGAGGTGCTCCCGAGCTTTCGACCCGCCCGGTCACCTGGGAGCTGAAAGACGCCGATGGCCGTGTGGTGAAAGCCGGGCTCATCGAGACCGTCGGGTTGCCGCACAACACGCCCCTGCGGATCTCGGTTGGGCCACTGGTAGACTCCGCTGGCAAGAGCTACGAGATCCTTCTTCGCGCACCGCCCGAGGCTGGGATCGCACTGTGGGCCAGCCGAGACGACGCGCTTCCCGGTACGGGCTGGTTGATCGACGGCACGCACCCCCAGGGCAACGACCTCTGGTTACGGCTCAGCACGACCTCCACCCCGCGGACGGCTCTGGTCGAGTCCGGATCGCTGGTCGAGCGCTGGCAAGCACAAGCCCTCTGGTTACCAGCCCTACTCTTCGCGCCCGGTGCGTTGCTCTTCCTCCTCTTCCGCGATCCGGCGGGGCCGCCGGATCCGTTTGGCCCGCCGATTCTGGCGTTGGGCTTGAGCCTGGCGAGCGTGCCGCTCCTGTATCTCTGGGTGGCACCGATTGGCCTGATGTTGACAGACGACCTGTTGCGCGCCCTCCTCGAGGCGGGAGTGCTGAGCGTGGCCTTGCTGGCGGTCCGGCAGTGGCCGCGTACAGCAGCCTGGTTGCGAGCCGTGGCCCGCGCCTGGCCGGCGATTCTCGTCTTTTTGCTCTTGCTCCTGGCCGCGTTCATCAGCCGGCTCCTGGCGGTCCATGATGTGGTCCTCCCGCTCTGGGTAGACGGTGTCCATCACACCATGATCGTAGAGATGTTCCAGCAGCAGAACATGCTCCCCCACACCTACCGTCCCTTCCTGCCAATCGACCAATTCACCTATCATTTTGGCTTTCACGCCCTGGCGGCGGTGCTGGCCGAGGTCAGCCACCAACCGGCGCCGTCGACCGTGCTCTTCTGGGGACAGGTGGTCAACGTTGCGGTGCTTCCGGGGCTCTTCCTGCTCGCCCGGCGGCTCGCGCGTACCACCTGGGCCGGACTGTGGGCGCTCGCCGTGCCGCTGCTGGCCCTCATGCCGGCCTATTTCACCACCTGGGGGCGCTACACCCAGTTGCTCGGACTCGCGCTGCTCCCGATTGCGCTGGATGCCGCACTCGCCTGGATGCAGGCGCCCGGCCGCTGGGAGAGCCGCGCACAGCTTGGCCGGCTCGCCGTG